>JAGCYK010000016.1 GCA_017960845.1 Clostridia bacterium
AAAGATTACGATCTAAAGCAGTGGCGTTTGATGCATATAGGTGCTCAGCCCGTTCCGCCGAGCCTAATCCAGCGCTGGAAAAAAGTATTTCCTTCCCACGACTACGATACGAACTATGGGTTGTCTGAGTCCATTGGCCCGGGATGCGTACATCTTGTAATAGAAAACACGCATAAGGTAGGCGCAATCGGTATTCACGGCTACGGATGGGAAACCAGGATTGTAGACGAAAATAGACAGCCCGTTAAAAAAGGCAGCGTCGGAGAACTCGCAGTTAAAGGCCCGGGCGTTATGACCTGCTACTACAAAGATAAAAAAGCAACTGACGAAGTTTTAGACAGCGAGGGCTGGCTATATACCGGAGATATGGCGCAGGAAGACGAAGACGGTTTCATTTATCTTGTCGATAGGAAAAAGGACGTCATCATCACCGGCGGAGAAAACTTATACCCCGTTCAAATCGAAGACTTCCTTCGCTCTCATCCTCTCATTAAAGACGTAGCAGTAATAGGCCTACCTGATAAGCGTTTAGGAGAAATAGCCGCAGCAATAGTTGAGCTTAAAGAAGGAGAGTCCTGCTCGGAAGATCAGATTAACGATTTTTGCAAAGCACTTCCCCGCTATAAGCGCCCGGCTAAGATAATCTTTGCTTCTGTTCCGAGAAATCCTACCGGAAAGATAGAAAAGCCTCTTTTAAGAAAGATATACTGCGGAGACAGTCTCGTTAAAGCTCAGACTACATCCTGATAGTCAAAAAGAATTAATAAAAAACAAAGATAAACGGCCCTTCCTTATAGGACGGGCCGCTTGTTTTTTTGATTAATCGATTCTTTCGAATCTTCCTTAAATGATTAAACAGGAAGAACACGAAGAATGCTGTGTGACAGAATCATGAACACAATATCAAGAATCCAAACGATATTGAATCCAAAAATTATTCTGATCAATCCAGCGACAATTTTGCCTTCCTGAAATCTCGTTACCGCACCGCAAATCCAAGCTGTTACGGGAATGATTGCAAGGATAAGGCTTACAATCCAACTGAGTCCGAAATAATCTTTCTGTGATTTAGCCATTCTAATTTTACCTCCTGTCGGACAGACAAACCTCCATCCTTTTTTTAACACAAATATTATAAACGATGAGCATTATTAATGTCAATATTGTTTTTTGCGAAATCGCCACTAGTTTTTGCGTTTTTTGTGCTTTTTTTGCGCCTTTTTTGACGCTTAAATAGCCTTTAGCTCTTTCTCGTTTTTATTATTAAAACATTTATATCCGCCGGCGTAACTCCGGGAATTCTTGAAGCCTGTCCGATGCTTAGCGGACGGACTTTGTCCAGCTTTTCCTGTGCTTCTTTTCTAAGTCCGTGGATCGAATAATAGTCGGTATCACTGCTTAGCGGCATATCTTCTACTCTAGCGGCTTCTTTGCGGTCTTTTTCCTGACGATCGATGTAGCCCGAATAGAGAACGTCGCTAAAAAACTCTTCCATTTCGAATGGACTTAAAAAGTCTAAAATGTCCCAGTGCCGCTTTAAAATTGCCGGCGTTATTTCATTTCTTCTAATTAAGTTATCAAGCGTAGCTCCGCTCTTTGGGCTAGGCTCGCCTAGTTCATCAAAAATGGCTCTTAGCACATGCCCGGGCGCGTTTTCGCTAAGAAGGGCCTTAGCTTTTTTTAGATTTCTTTCTTTTCTTTTTAAAATGGCAAGGCGCTTTTTTCCGGCTAGACCTACTCTATAGCCTTCTTCTGTAAGCCTAACGTCAGCATTGTCCTGACGAAGCAGTATTCTATACTCGGCCCTGCTTGTCATCATTCTATACGGCTCGTCCGTTCCTACAGTTACAAGGTCGTCAATCATTACGCCTATGTACGAAGTGTCTCTTTTTAGAATGAGCGGCTGCATGCCCCTTAATTTAAGCGACGCGTTTATCCCGGCAACAAGTCCCTGAGCCGCCGCTTCTTCGTACCCGGAGGTTCCGTTTACCTGTCCGGCGAAATATAGCCCCTTAATGTATTTGTATTCTAGAGTGGGCATTAAATCCCTTGAATCTATGCAGTCGTATTCAATTGCGTAAGCGTCTCTCATTATATGCACGTTTTCCATGCCTTTTATGGTTCTATACATCTTAAGCTGAACGCTAGCGGGCAGTCCGGTAGAAATGCCTTGAACGTACATTTCTTTCGTTCCGTCACCTTCCGGCTCTAGGAAGAACGAGTGACGCGTTTTATCCGGGAACTTGACTATTTTATCTTCGATTGACGGGCAGTATCTCGGCCCGGCACCTTTAATCGTTCCGTTATACTTTGGCGCTAAGTGAAGATTGTCTCTAATGAGCTGATGCGTGCTTTCGTTGGTATAGCCTAAATAGCAAACCTCACCGGTAGCTCGAACCTTTTTCGACAGAACGCTAAAAGAGTATAGCCCTTCCTCGCCCTCCTGAATGTCAAAAGCGCTAAGGTCAATACTGTCTCTATGCACTCTAGCCGGAGTTCCGGTTTTAAAGCGGCGCATTTTTATACCGTTTTCAAGCAGACTTGTCGTTAGATAATTTGCACCGGGAAAACCAGCGGGACCGCGCTTTTCGATTACGCTTCCAACAATAATGTTTGAATTCAAATATACTCCGGAGCAGATTATAACGATAGGCGCGTAGTACTTTAGACCTAAAACAGATTCAACGCCTATGACTCTTTTTTCGCCGTCCTTTTCTTCGGTGATAAGCGCTTTGGCTTCGCCCTGACGTAGCGTAATAAGTTCGTCGTTTTCTAAGGTGCGTTTCATCCTAGCGTGGTATTTATATTTATCTATCTGCGCGCGGAGGCTTCTAACCGCAGGGCCTTTAGACTCGTTGAGCATTCTTAAAGACGTTAAGCATTCGTCTGCAGCTACGCCCATCTCTCCGCCTAGAGCATCGATTTCTCTTACAAGGTGCCCCTTAGCCGTGCCGCCTATTGAGGGGTTACAAGCCAGCCAGCCAATGTTATCAAGCGAGACAGATAGGACGAGCGCATTTAAACCTGTGCGCGACAAAGCAAGGGCAGCTTCAATCCCGGCATGCCCTGCTCCTATTACTATTCCGTCAAAATAAAAATCTCTCTGCTCCAAACCTATGCTAACCTCGCCTTTAACGGCGCAATTGTACCACTAGAAGACATGTATTATCAAATGAATTATACAAGTTGTGGTTTGTATTTATTCAGTATTTCTAAAAGCTCATCCTTTGTTTTTGCTATAACCGCTTCGTTCCTGATCTTCTTTATATCCGGCAGCCCCTTTAGATAGAAAGGAATGAACGATCTTAGACTATGGGAGAAATACTTGTCTCCTAAATAATACTCCCCGTACTCAAGATGTTTCATTATGAGCTCAAACCTACTTAACTTTCTTTTCCCCAGAAAAATCTGCGGATTTTCTACGGCTCCGCGGCCTATTGCAACGCCATAAACCCCGACAAGTCTTTCCTCTATATTAGAATCATTTACGTCTCCGTTTCCTAGAACGGGAATTCTAAGAGCGCTAGCAATCTTTCTTATGCTGTCCCAGTCAGCTTCTCCTGAGTAAAGCTGCTCTTTTGTCCTTCCGTGAACTGTTATAAAGTCAGCTCCGGCCTGCTCCATTCTTTTTGCAAAATCTAGAGCATTAGCATTGTCGCTAACTCCTAGTCTCATTTTTATGCTTACAGGCTTATCGCCCTTTTTTAATGCCTTAACAATCTGCTCGGCGCGCTCGGGTTCTAAAAGAAGCGCGCTTCCCTCTCCGTGAGAAAACACCTTTCTAACCGGGCAGCCCATATTCACATCGATAATATCAAACTTTTGAACCTCAGGGTGAGATAGCGCCCGCTCGAACTGCTCAACTTCGCGGCCGAAAAGCTGCACGCAGGATGGAGACTCCCCTTCAAACTTTTCGAGAAGTCTGTTCGTCTTTTTGCTCTTATAGTTAAGCCCAGCGACCGAGACCATTTCAGTCACGGTTAAATCAGCTCCCATTTCATGACAAATTCTTCTGAAAGCTACGTCGCTGTACCCTGCTAGAGGCGCTAGTGTTTTGCATCCTTTTTTTATAGGCAAATTCATTCTAGATAGTCCGAAACCTTCTTTATTTGACCGCTTAGATATTCGCTTGAAATCTCATTTATCTGGGCCAGCAAATCTGCTTCGCAGTCAGCTCCTGATTTGATAGCTCCGCAAATAGCTACGGCGAGCTCTCTACTTGAAAGCTCGTTTACATCATTTTCAAGTCCGTCTTTAACGAGCTTAGAAATTGCTTTTTGGAATCTAAGAAGAGCCGGGAATGTTTCCGGAATCCTTTTCAGTTTGCTCTCCAGCGATTCAGCATGCTTTTCTTTAGCTTTAGCCGCTTCCCAGCTTAAAAGAGCTTCTTCGGGAGTCGCCGCCTTATTTGAACCAAAGATGTGCGTGTGGCGGGAAACAAGTTTTGCACACAATGTGCTTATAACGTCATTAATATCAAATTCTCCGCTTCTTTTAGCAATGTTAGCATGAAAAACGGCTTGAAGCAGGAGATCTCCCGTTTCCTCTTCTATGTTTGGAATGTCTTTATTGTTTATCGCTTCAGTCAGTTCGTAAGCCTCTTCAATCGCATTTATTCTAATTGACTCGTGCGTTTGTACTTTATCCCATGGGCAGCCTTCTTCACTTACTAATACGTTCATTATGTAAGCTAGGTCGCCTGCAGAGTAGCGGCTTTTAAACGGACTCTTTTCGCCTTCAATGAAAATAGTTCCGCTTGAAAAATCAAACTCGCGCTCGCCGTAAAGCGAAACAAGTTTCTTTTCAACGCTCTTTTTATCTTTTATGCCTGTTATTTCAAGATCAAATCTTGTATCAATTACAGCATCAAGAAAGTCTTCTTCTGTTAGTCTTACTAAGCTTTTATTCATCGCATTATTCTCCAAGTTTATATCCCGCCTGCTCTACTATCTCTTTTATAACCTCAACCTGTATATCTTCACTGAGCCGGCAGGTGCCACTTTCTAAATCAACTTCTGCGTCTATGCCTTTGTCTTTAAAAGCCTGCTTAACGCGTGATACGCAGTGCATGCACATCATTCCTTATATTTTTACGGTTTTCATGTGTTCCTCCGCTTCTGTTTCTTTTGAGACCGATTCGGTCTTTTTTTCTTTTTTATTATTATAATCAATTCTAAGTGAATTAAGTACAACGCAAACTGAAGACAAACTCATCGCTGCTGCGCTGACCATAGGCGTAGCAATGAGCCCTAGCGCCGAAAAGCACCCTGCAGCTATAGGGATGCAGATAATGTTGTAGAAGAATGCCCAGAAGAGGTTTTGCTTTATAATCCTTCCGGATTTTTTAGATAGCTGGATTAGCACGCTGGTTTTTAAAATATCCGGAGACATCAAAACTGCGCCCGCTGCGTCCATTGCAATATCTGTTCCATTTCCTATTGCTATGCCAATATCCGCCTCAGTAAGTGCGACTGCGTCGTTTATGCCGTCTCCGACAAACGCCACTATGCAGCCCTTTTCTTTAAGTTTTCTTATCTCTTCAGCCTTTTGGCTGGGACTAAGAGCGGCGCGGCACTCCTCTATTCCAGCTACCTTTGCTACTCGCGACCCGGCGGCAAGAGAGTCGCCGGTAAATAAAAATGTCTTTATTTTATTTTGCTTAAAGTAGTCTATGGTCTCTACTGCCGTTCTTTTTATTTCATCTTCTAAAACAAAAGCAATATTGCGCTTTCCGTCCGACCCTATAATTACGCTCTTTCCTTCGTGCTTTTTTTCTATCTCGCTAGCAAATGCTTTCGTTTCTTCTGCGTTAAACTCGCTCGCTCTTCCGGCCCTAACTATAGCGCCATCTATAACGGCCGATGCTCCACCATAAAAAGATTTAAAATCTACTGCGCTTAGTGCCGTTACTCCGTTTTCCTCTCCCCACCTTACAATCGATTGAGCAACCGGATGCGAACTGCACTTTTCAAGGCCGCATATCATTGGCGCTAAAGACAGGTCCCCCTCAACTCCGGTTACTTTTATGTTGCCAGTGGTTATAGTCCCGGTTTTATCAAAAACGATAGCGTTAATGCTACCCGCGGTTTCTAGGGCCGCTGCGTCTTTTATGAGCACTCCTTGTCTCGCGGCTCTTCCTACCCCGACTACTACTGCAACCGGTGTCGCTATTCCAAGTGCGCACGGACAGGATATCACTAGAACTGAAGCTGCGAATATAATGGAAGTGCCGGCGTCAAAAGAAGAAACGATTAGCCAGATTCCGAAAGTAAGGAGAGCTATTGCCATTATAATCCAAACGAACACTCCGCTCAGTCTATCTGCAAGTCTGCCGATTGGAGCTTTTGTAGCGGATGCGCTTTCTACTGAGCGTATTATTTCGGACAAGATACTGCTCTCGCTTGTATTCTTTGTTTTTACTATTATGTGTCCACTGCATAGGAGCGTGGCTCCGGTGACAAAGTCTCCCTGTCTAACGTCCCGAGGTAAACTTTCGCCGGTTATCATTGATTCGTTTACAGCGCCGTCTCCCGAAATAATCTCTCCATCAGCCGGAATGGACTCCCCGGCATTAACGCGGAATTCGTCGCCTACTTTTAGCTCGCTGACGCTTACACGTCTACCATCCGTTAAAACGGCTTCTAGCGGTCGAAGCGAAACGAGCGAGTCTAGAGCGGACGTGGTCTTACTTTTAGAAATAGCTTCTAGCGTCTTACCGACTGTCACAAGGACAAGAATCATTGCTGCCGAATCAAAAAAGAGATATTTATCGCTTTGCATCGCGACCTCTTCGCTAGCGGCCAGCATTACGTTTGTAAGCCCGTAAATAGATACCCCAAGCGAAGCTAAGGAGCCTAAAGAGACGAGCGTATCCATATTCGGAGCGCCTTTAAATAGTCCTTTAAAACCACTTCTAAAGAACTTGTTATTGATTGCAATGATTATAAGCGAAAGAGCGCACTGTGCGCCCACCAGTATTTTTTTAGCATTTAGCCCCACAGGATGCGGCAAATTAAGCATCTCGCTCATTGAAATGTACATAAGGACAATAAGAATTGAGGCAGAAACAATCAGCCTTTTTGCTGCCGCCTTTGCCTGTTTTTTATATTCCGCTCCGATTGAGTTTGAATCCGTTTTTATTTCTATTCCATAACCGGTTTTTTTAACGGCGGTGATTATTTCTTCACTATCGTATTCACCCGAAACCGAAAGATTTCCGGCTACGAGCGAGCAGACTGCTGACTTTACGCCCTGAACACTTTTAGCCGCGCGCTCAACGGCCGCACTGCAAGCCGAACAATTCATTCCGGTTATTTTGAAATCCAAACACTGTTTCGCTTTCATGCGATTATTATACCTTTAAACCAGTTCTTTTGCAAACGACAACAGCCTTTTCTAGGCTTTATCTAAGCGAAAGAAAAGGCTTGTCGAATAAATCTGATTTGTTCTATTTTTTTAGCCTGCTATGCTACCAAGCATATCAAGAAGCGGGCCAAGTCCGACAAACATAAGCACAACACATCCTGCTACAGCAAGTGCATAAATGATAAAGATGATTATGTTTCTCAGCGCAAATTCCATTCCAGAAAGGGCAAGGCAAGCAAGTGTAGCCCAGTACTTGATATACTCGAGTATTCCAAGAATTGTAGCGTCTGTTATAAAGCCTTGACCATTAATACCTGCAATAGCTGTATTAAGAAGCGTTACAAACCAAAGCAATACAACAAAGAAAGACAAAAATTGTCCTACTGCGTTAACAACTTTTATTATTCCGCTGCTGATTCCTACTTTTTTCATGCTGTTTTTCCTCCTTATATTACTGATTTTAAGTATACAATTTTTGTGTCCGGTGTCAATATGTGATTTACATTTTTCACATTCGTTTTTTAAAAAAAGCCCTGGTTAGTTAAATACTACCAGAGCCAAATAATGCTTTAATGGGTTTATTGTTTTTTATCGTAAATAACGCTGAAAGGCGTTCCGGAGAATACGCTCTTAATGCCTTTTGCAAAAATTGGAGCCACAGAAATAGGCACGAGCTTTGAGAGTTTGAAGTTGTCAGGCTGCTGAATGGTATCAAGCATAAATAACTTCTCAATGTATGACTTTTCAAGTCTCTCTACAGCAGGTCCTGAAAGAACTCCGTGTGTGCAGCAAGCATATACTTTTGTTGCTCCACCTACTTCGACTAATGCTCTAGCGCCTTCAACGATTGTTCCTGCGGTATCAATCATGTCATCTACTAGAAGGCAAACCTTTCCGTGAACATCTCCGACAATATTCATTACTTCCATCACATTGGCTTTAGGACGACGTTTGTCTACGATTGCAAGAGGAGTGCCAAGCTTTTCTGCCATTCTACGCGCTCTAGTAACTGAGCCAACGTCCGGAGAAACAGTAATGAGTTCATCTTTTTCCATTGCTGCTTTAAAGAAAGGCTGAGTCTTAATTACGTCTCCAAGAATAGGAATCCCTATTAGATGATCTACCGGTATTGAGAAGAATCCCTGAATCTGATTTGCGTGAAGATCCATTGTAAGGATTCTGTCTGCCCCTGCCTTTTCTAAAATATCTGCAACAAGTCTTGCTGTAATAGGGTCTCTCGGACGAGCTTTTCTATCTTGACGGGCATAACCAAAGTAAGGAATAACCGCGGTAATTCTACCGGCTGAAGCACGCTTTAAAGCGTCTATCATTATTAAAAGCTCCATCAAATTGTCGTTTACCGGGCTGGATGTCGATTGAATAACAAACACATCGCTGCCTCTAACAGACTCGAGAATCTGGACGAAGCATTCTCCATCCGAGAACTTACCAACTTCTATTTTGCAAAGGGGCATCCCAAGCTGATCTGCAATATCCTGGGCCAGTTTAGGGCTTGCGTTTCCGGCAAACAGTTTGATTTGATTTCCATGAATGTTCATTAGATTTAACCTCTAAGTTTTTGTCCGTTTTTACTATATAAATTATACAAAACGACTCGTTTTCAAGTCAACTAAAGGCCATACGTAAAAACTTTTAATATTACAATAAACTATTTCTTTTGATTGTATATTTCTTTTAGATTATCAATTGCCATTTCTACATCCATAGTGTGAAACATTAAATAATTGACGCTCATTGTTTCAAAAGACGCCTGCCTGTATATCCTAGCACTCGATTCTTTTGTATAAAAATGCCAGTAGCGATAAACATAACCCATCCAAAACAAAACCTCGTTTGACGCGTTCCTTTTTTTAGTGTTAGTTTGTCTTTGCAGGTATCTAATAGCTCTTCTAAGAGATACCCTTCGCCAGCCCACTGCCTGCGATTATATTACGTCTTTCTCTTTTCTTTGAAAAAATCCGTAAGAAGTTTTGCGCATTCTTCTTCGCATAAGCCGCCTTCTGCTTTTGCCCTATGGTTAAAGATTTCGCTGTCAGATAGGTTGAGCACACTGCCTGAGCATCCAAACCTTTTATCGAAGGCGCCAAAATGAATCTTCTTCATTCTTGAAAGAACCATTGCGCCTGCACACATCACGCATGGCTCTTTCGTAACGTAAATCTCACAGCCCTCTAAATTCCAGTGTCCAAGCTTCTTTCCCGCCTTTCTAAGCGCAAGTATCTCGGCATGAGCAGTAGGATCATTATTTGTGCTTCTTTTGTTGCAAGCTCTAGCTATAACCTTTCCGCCTAGCACTATAACTGCGCCGACCGGTACTTCATCGAGGGCTCTAGCCTTTTGTGCCTGCTTTATAGCAAGACTCATGAATTTTTCGTCTTCACTTTTAGCCATAACTAAAACTCCATTGTTATTTGTGGTAAGGTGAACCTGCAGCAATAGAAAAAGCGCGGTAAATCTGCTCACAAAGAATCAGCCGCATTAACATATGTGGATATGTCACCTTCCCGAAACGAATAATGAGATTAGCTTTAGCGCGCACGCTGTCATCAACCCCGTTAGACCCACCTATAACAAACTGTATTTTAGGATAGGATAGGTATGCTTTTTCCATACTGCTAGATAGTTCTTCGCTGGAAATCTCTTTGCCTTTAAGGTCTAGAAGGATTACATAGGAGTCTAGCTTAGAGAGAATCTCTTTGCTTTCGATATGCACGGCGACATCTTCTCCTGGCTGATCAACAAGCTCGGTTATAGATAGCTCCGCATATTTTCCTATGCGCTTTTTATACTCACTTATTCCATCTGAAATAAATTTTTCTTTAATTTTGCCTACGCATACTATTTCGGCTTTTTTCATGCCGCGTAGCCCCCAATGAGTACTGCAATCCAAAGCGCTACTGTGATTATTATTGCCGATACGTAAAAGAGCATCGAAACAAGCGCGCCTCCGTCATCTTCGCCCTTTCTATACCCGTCATTAAGTCCGGATACTTTTGTAGGATCAGGAATTTCCGCTTTTCGTATTCTTGTTACAAAAGCTATTATCAGTGCGCCCGCTGCTATAGGGGCAAGGATTGAAACAAGTATTCCCGGCCAGGTCATAAGAAAAGCTGTAATTGAAGAATAATAAAGCTCGCTGACAGCAGGTATGCTTAAAACCACTGCAACGGCATTGTTTAGAATATGCAGTGCTACGGCCGGCAAAATACTTCCGTACATTATGGTTATAAATGCAAGCACGCAACCGAAAAAGAACTGATAAATCGTCTGAACCGGATTCATGTGCAGCAATGCAAACAGCATTCCGTTAAGCGCAACGGCTGCAATTATGTTCCCTGCCTTGCCGCGCCTGTCGGTAACGCGAACAAGCGATGATAAAACCGAACCGCGCATTAAATACTCTTCGCAAAACGGCGCAATTGCAATCACCCTTATAATGCTTAAAGTTAGTGTTAGCGGATTGTTAAAATCTAGCAATCCCCTTACGGTGTAGCCGGTAGTAAGAAGCATCTCTTCAAATAATAGCGCCGGCCACTGAAAGCCAAAAATGCAAAGCGCGGCTACAATAGGTACGACAAAAAATGCGCTACGCCCCGTCTTTTCCGGTCTAAACAAGGGATACGACTGAAGCGAAGCCTGACTAATCTTAGCAACGGCAGCAAAAGATATTGAAATAAGGACGCCTTCTACAAATACTAAAATCGCCGTAGTGGTTGGATTGTCTCTAACCGCCGGCATAATAAGTCCGAAGATGAGCGAAAATAGAAGATATGCGACAATAGCTGCGAAATATGCTATGCCACCTTCTATTGCGGTATTGGTCTTTTTGTATGCCTTATTCATGCTTCTATTATATCCATACGCTGACGCTGGGAAGCGACAAATAATTCTATCTCGTCTCCAAAGCCTGCCTCTGAAAGCGCTCTAAGCGAGCAAGCTCTAGCAAGCTCCGGAGCATTGTTGTTTTCAGATAGATGCGCTAGAACAAATTTTCTAACTCCAGCAACGGCAAGTTTAACAATGGCTTCTGCGCACTGCGTGTTTGATAGATGTCCGTATTTGCCTGAAATTCTTTTCTTTAGATCGATAGAATATCTTTCATTCTCACTAAGCCAGTTTTCATCGTAATTAGATTCTATTACGACAAGGTCGGAGTCAGAAACCGCATCTATTATTTCCTGGGTTATATATCCTAAATCCGTAAGCAGCGCTATCTTTTTGCCTTCGCTTATAAACGAATACGATACGCATTGAACGTCGTGTGAAACTGATATCGGGCAAACCGTGATATCTTTTACGAAGAAATCTCTTCCGCCCTCTACCGAATGAAAATGCATGCCGCGGGGTTTTAATAATTTAGAAGAAAGTAATGCTGCGTTCCTATCCGAGCAAAATATATCCGCTCCGGAATAAATCTCATTATCTAGCCCGCCTATATGGTCCGAGTGCGAATGCGTAATGAATATGTTTGAAGGAACCGCCTCTCCCAGTTCAGATAATTCTTTTTTAAGCCTTCTTCCGGATATTCCCGCATCTACTAGAGCTGCGGCGGATGCGCTTTTAATGAAATAACAATTACCCTTACTTCCGCTGGCAATACTGCAAATAAATAGTGACATAATGTGCTATCAATGAATAATTACTTTAAAATCTAAAACAACCGGCCTTAACTTTTTAAGCAATGATGTTAATTATTTTTCCCGGCTTATATATAACCTTTTTAGCTGAAGGCAGTCCTAAAAGCTCTAGGGCGGCTTTTGAGGCCTCTTCTTCGCTCGCTTCAGCAGAAATGCTAACCGTGCCTTTTAGCTTTCCTAAGAGCTGAACGGGCACTTCAACCGTGTTTTGAACGAGTTTGCTTTCGTCTGCCTCAGGATAACTTTCTCTTAATATGCTTGACGTATGCCCCGTCTGCTCCCAAAGCTCTTCAGCAAAGTGAGGAACAATCGGTGCCATTAGTTTAAGAAGCGTTTCAGCTGCGTTAAATAGCGCGCTGTCAGCTGCATCGTATTTGTACATAGAGTTTGTCAGCTCCATCATTCTAGCAACAGAAGTGTTGAAAGAAAATGCCGGGATGTCTCTGTCGCAAAGCTTTGCCGCATAGTTTAGGTCGTATTCAAGCGCAGCTACTTTTGCCTTGTCTTGAGGCGCATTTTCCTTTCCTTCGAATGCTTTAAGAACAATACGCTCTACTCTATCTAAATATTTCGCTATAGGCGCGATTCCGCTAGTTGAGAACGGCCCGCCTTCTGTATAAGAGAAAGCAAAGCATAGATACATTTTAAATACATCCGAGCCGTATACGCTTACGTAATCATCCGGATTGATTATGTTTCCTCTGGTTTTACTCATTCTCTTTCCATCTGGGCCTAAAATAACGCCTTGATGAACGAGCCTTGTAAACGGTTCGTCAAAATGAAGATAACCCATGTCCCTAAGCGCTTTCGTAATAAAGCGGGCATAAAGCAGATGCATGCAGGCATGCTCTGCTCCGCCGACATAAATATCTACCGGCAAAAGTTTATCGGTAAAATCGGTGTCGAATGGTTTATCTGCCAGTTTTGCATTAGGATATCTAAGATAATACCAGCTTGAGCAAACGAAAGTGTCTAAAGTATCGGGGTCGCGTTTTGCAT
>JAGCYK010000017.1 GCA_017960845.1 Clostridia bacterium
ATTAAATTCCAGCATCTCGCTTTCATAAAAGTCAAGGTCAAAAACGAACGGGAAAAACATAATCTGAGATTCGACTTTATTACTCTCAACTTGATCTTTGAAGCGTTCATATAGAATTCTTTCATGAGCTGCGTGCTGGTCAATTAATACGAAATAATCAGGAGCTTCAAGCATTCTATAGGTATTAAATAATTTGCCATTATATTTTAATACTCTAAGTTCATCAAAAAACTCAGTATTTTCTTCTTTTATTTCCATTAAGACTATCACTTAGCTCATCTTCAGGAGTGGACTTAACTTTTATAGCCTTATCGAAGAAAGACTTCCTGCTTTCTGGAGCATTTATAAACGAGCTTTTAATTTTAGCGCTTTCAATCTTTGCGGGTTCTTCCTTAACTATGGGTACTTCCTTTTTTTCAACAACTTTATCAAGAGTTATTTCTTTTGGCTGAGAAGCACCCTTTTCAAGACTGGCATAAATTACCGAACTTAATAATTTCTTTATGGTATTTATGTCAATGAACTTAATCTCTATCTTGCTTGGATGAACATTTATATCAATCATATCAGCTGGAAGATCTATAAAAAGCACGTATGCAGGATACTGCCTTTTCATTAAAAACGATGAAAAAGAATTATAAATCCAAAAAGAGATGTCTTGAATGACCACATATCTGCCATTCACAATAAGTGTCTGAAAATTCCTATTATGTTTAGAAAATGCGGGTTTATTAATATATCCGTAAAGTGTTATGCCTGACATAGTAGCATTAACATAATCATTTTCTTTTAAATAATCTCTTCCATATACCGCAAATACTGCTTCATTTAGTCCTTTTCCACTAGAAGAACGAACCTCTTTCCCATCGATAATAAGCTGAAAACTTACATTAAAATTTGCTAGAATCAGTTTATCTGTAAGAGAAATAATATCATTTTCTTCCGTCTTATCTTTTCTAAGGAACTTTAGCCGAGCTGGAATATTTTTAAATAAATCTTTTACATGAACTGTTGTCCCTTTTTTAGCTCCGCATTTTTCAGGTCTAGCGGCATGGCCATTCACGCTATTTACAATACAACCTAATTCGTCTTCTTCCCTTCTAGAAATAATCGTAACATTTGATACTGCAGCAATAGAAGGAATTGCCTCTCCTCGAAATCCTAAAGTAGATATTTCATCTAGATCACTTAGAGAAGAAATCTTGCTAGTAGCATGGGGCAAAAATGCTGATGAAATATCTATTTCATCCATTCCACATCCGTCATCAATGACCTTTATTTCTTTTCCCCCATCATTAATCTCTATGCTAATTCTGCTTGCCCCAGCGTCTATGCTATTTTCGACAAGTTCTTTAACAATGGAAGCAGGCTTTACTACAACCTCGCCTGCTGCGATTCTATTAAATATTTCGCTTGGAAGAACATTAATAATTCCCATCTTTTTAATCCTTCTTTGCTTTTTCTACTAGATCAGTTAGTATTTCATGCGCCATTCTAGGAGAAACATCATCCGGGCTAATCTCTCTTAAAATGTCTACTATCTCTTTAGAGGAGTCTTCCATATTGAATATAGACATCTGCATTGAGTTCTTTTCGGATTTCTTTGCAAGACTAGTAAAATTCAACCTTTCAAGGTGCCTTTTTGCGCTGTCAACAACAGATTGTGGAAGTCCGGCTAGAGCTGCAACTTCTACTCCAAAACTCCTGTTTGCGCTTCCACGAAGTATTTTACGAACAAAAACTATTGTATTATTTATTTCCCGGACAGTCATTTTATAATTCTTAACACCGTCTAGTATTCCTTCTAACTCAGTAAGCTCATGATAATGGGTTGAAAAGAGAGTTTTAGCCTTTGAACTTGCAGAAAGATATTCCATAATAGCCCAAGCGATAGAAAGCCCATCATAAGTTGCGGTTCCTCTACCAACTTCGTCTAATAACACCAAACTATTATCTGTAATGTTTTCTAAGATGTACGAGACTTCGCTCATCTCGACCATAAACGTGCTTCTACCGGTATGCAGATCGTCACTAGCGCCAACTCTAGTAAATAATCTGTCTATAATCGGAATGGACGCACTTTCAGCCGGGACAAAACAGCCGATATGAGCCATTACACAGATAAGAGCAACTTGCCGCATATATACGCTTTTGCCTGCCATATTCGGCCCGGTTATAATCATTATTCTAGAATCAGAAGAATTTATGAAAGTATTATTCGGCACAAAAGTTTCTTTACCTATTTTTTCTACTATCGGGTGGCGACCTTCTTTTATATTAATCTCATCAATATCTTCGTTTATATAAGGCCTAGAATAGTTATTTTTAACTGAAACTTCGCCAAACGAGAATAATACATCAATTTCAGCCACGACTGAAGCCGTAGACAAAATATCATCTACGTGTTTAGATACACTTATTATTAACTCAGAGTACAATTTTTGTTCTAGAGCAAGTGCGTTTTCTTCGGCATGGAGTATCTTTGTCTCGACGCCTTTTAATTCTTCTGTAATATATCTTTCGCAATTTACAAGAGTTTGCTTACGAATATAATTTGAAGGAACGAGGTCGCCCTGACTTTTTAATACTTCTATATAGTATCCGAATACATTATTGAATCCTATTCTTAGGTTTTTAATGCCTGTTTTATCTTTTTCTGTTGCTTCGATATTAGCTAAAATGGACTTTGAATCCCTAGAAATTGACCTATATTCATCAAGTTCTGCATTATATCCGTCTTTTATGACTCCGCCGTCTCTAACTAAGAGCGGAGCTTTTTCTGATATAGCAGCACTAATCATTGAAGCGACCTTACTTAAGTCGTTCATTTCGCCGGTCAATTCTTTTAGCCGAGCTGACTCAAAATTTATATTTAAGATCTCTATTAACTGCGGGATTCTAATAGCCGAACTAGCTAAAAGAAGCATTTCCTTTGGTGTTATATTTCCATAAGAAAGCCTAGCCGCAAGTCTTTCCA
>JAGCYK010000018.1 GCA_017960845.1 Clostridia bacterium
TAAAGAGGGCGTTACGACATATTTAGCGACTACTTTAACTAGTGACACTGAGAGTCTTTTAAAAGTAGCTAGCGCAGTAAAAGAAGCAGTTAAAACCAATCCGTCGCTTGGCGGAATCCATTTAGAAGGGCCGTATATAAGCGCAAAGCATAAAGGCGCACAAAACGAAGCATTTATTAGGGACGCTTCTATCAATGAGCTGGAAATGCTTCAAGAAGCTTCAGGTGGCAATATTAGGTATATATCGCTTGCCCCCGAAAAAGAAGGCGCGCTAGATTTCATAAAAAAAGCAAAAGAGCTAGGCGTTGTTAGCTCAGCTGGGCACACCGACGCTTCATTTTCTGATATAGAAAAAGCAATCAATGCAGGGCTAAAGAATACGACTCATACGCATAATGCAATGAGCGGGCATCATCATAGAAACCCGGGCGTAGTGACAGCCGCTATGTATTTTGACGAATTATCGTGCGAGCTCATATGCGACGGAATACACGTTTGCCCGGATACAGTTAAAACATTCTATAAAATAGTTGGCGACGACCGCTTCATTATAATAACCGACGCGCTCAAGATTAAAAACAGCGATGTAGAAACGTTTCAGCTTTTCGGACTTGACTGCGTAAGGAAAAACGGCGCCGCGTATTTAACAAGCGGTCCGCTTGCCGGGTCACTTCTAACCTTAGATCAGGGCGTAAGGAACATTGCAGCCTGGGTTAATCCGTCCCTTATTTCTCTAGCGAAAATCTCTTCCACTAACGCTGCACGGGCAATCGGTTTTAAAGATAGAGGCGAGATAAAGGAAGGACTTTTAGCTGACCTAGTTATGCTTTCAAGCGATTTAAAAGTGCTTTCGGTATTTAAAAAAGGTAAAAAGGTGGTTTAATGAAATTACCAGTACTAGAGCCTGAGTTTTCTCCGGCAATAATTGAGTTTAGAAAATTTAAAGAAGATGTGTCTAAAGCGCCTAGATGCCAGCACATCATTATTGCCATAGAAAGGGATAATGGATATATTTACCGCACGGAATTCGACTGCTTTGAAGAGGGATTCGACGACGAAAGAAATATCTTTATGGTTGAAAGAATCATAAAGTCCATACTCTGGGTAGTCGGCGGATACAAGATATACTTAAGCGGAAGCAAAAGCGTTTACGAGCGCATCAAGTCATATTACCGCCCGGGAGGGCTTCGCAACTTCGATTACGACTTTATGTCAACGGTTTACGAGCGTGGCATGGAAGTAGAGTTTAGAAGCGAAAATGATATGCCTAAAGAAGTTAAGTGCTCAATCCCTGTCGGAGGGCACCTAAACGGAAGAAGAATAGGTCTAGACGTAGGCGGGAGCGATATAAAGGTATCGGCCGTTCTAGACGGAAAGGTTATTTCTAGCGAAGAAATCGTTTGGCTTCCGAAGTTATCCGAAGACGTTAATTATCAATATGGCTTTTTATATAACGCTCTTAAAAGCGCAGTAGAAAAGCTAGGCGGAGACGTAGATGGAATAGGAATAAGCGCAGCAGGTGTATTAGTTGCTAATAGGCCAATGGTTTCGTCTATTTTCATTAAAATTCCTAAATCAGACTTTGAAAAAGTTAAATACGTATATATTAATACAATAAAAAGACTTGAAGAAGAATTGGGCCACAGCATACCTAATGTAGTAGCTAACGACGGTGACGTTACGGCTCTAGCCGGAGCGAATGACTTAAATGATCATAGCGTGCTAGGCTTAGCTTTTGGAACGAGCGAAGCCGGTGGATATATAAATGCAGAGGGAAACCTTAACGGCTGGTTCAGCGAACTTGCTTTTATGCCGGTTGATTTCAATAAGGGCGCAGCAGTTGACGAGTGGAGCGGAGACTTTGGCGTTGGTTGCAAGTACTTCTCTCAAGACGCAGTAATTAAGCTTGCTCCTAGAGCCGGAATTGAGCTTGATAAAAGTGCGTCTTTAGCCGATCAACTTAAGGCCGTTCAAAAGCTTTTAGAAGAAGGCCACAGTGGGGCAGAAAAGATTTTCGAGTCAATAGGTACGTATCTAGCATATAGCGTTGCTTATTATGCAGAGTTTTATGATATAAAGCACGTTATGATTTTAGGTCGAGTTACCTCCGGTAAAGGCGGAGAGATAATACTTAAGGAAGCAAATGAATCGCTTAGACGCGAGTTTCCTGAGTACTCAAATATAACTATAGTAATGCCTAGTGAGTACATGAGAAGGGTCGGCCAGTCTATAGCAGCAGCAAGTCTTCCGAACAACTAATCACTTTTGGTTTATTAATAAAATGAAAGTCAGAGCATACGCAAAAATTAATTTGTCTCTGGACATAACCGGAAAAAAAGGTCATCTTCACACTTTAGACAGTTTGATGGCCTCCATTTCTTTATTCGATGAGCTTAGCGTAGAGTTATCTGATAAAATAGAAGTTAATTTCTTCGGCGCTGAAATCGGAAAGGATAATACAGCGTTTAGAGCGGCAGAGCTAGTTAAAAGAATCACTGGCAAAAGCCTAAAGACCGACATTAAGAAAAATATCCCAATAGGCGGAGGGCTTGGAGGGTCGAGTGCGGACGCAGCGGCAGTGCTTTGGTGTGCTGAAAAAATGTTCGATGTTAGCCTGGAAGGTCATGCTATTGAAATAGGCAGTGACGTTCTATTCATGATGAAAGGTGGATTTGGCAGGGTTAGCGGATGTGGCGATAAGCTCGAAGAAGCGCCTTTTAGGCAGATGGATATTCTTTTAATTGACTGCGGAAGCGTTTCTACCGAGCAGTGCTATAAAGTATATGACGAAAGCCTAAAAAGAAGCGCTAATTCTACTAATAAGGCTATAAAAGTGCTTAGAAAGGGAGCTAGCCTAGAAGGCATCATTTCAAATGATTTGCTCGTAGGCGCTGAAAAGCTAAATAGCAGTATTAGCCTCGCTCTTAAAGCAGCAGAAAAAGAAGGCGAGAAGCTATTCCTGAGCGGCTCAGGCGGATGTCTATTCTCCCTTAGCGCTAGTGCGTCCTTAGAAGAAAAGATAAAGGGACTAGGCCTAAAGACCTACCGCGTAAAAACTACCTGCCGTGGAGTAGAAGAGATATAACTAAAAAAATAAAAAAAGACTGTCTGAACCAATTTGTTCAGGCAGTTTCCTTTTACTGTTTATCGCAACCTTTGCAAGTAGCGCAGTTGTGCGAGCAACTAGGCGCACCTTTACCGGCGCCTATGCTTCCATAACATTTGCCGGAAAAGCATCTAACCATTTCGCTTCCGCACTTTGGGCAAATGGGTTTTTCGTCCCAGCTTTTTACGAGTTCCTCTAACTCGCTAGAGCAAACCGGGCATTTAAACGAAAGAAGTGGCATTAAATGGGAACCTCCGTTATTTTGCCCCTGCACTTGTATACAAAATTCTTAAAGCCAATAGCTTTTGCTCTTTCGGCTGCCTCTTTGTAGCATTCTGCGATTAAAACGGGGCGGTGAGCGTCGCTTCCTACGGTTAAAAGCCTTCCTCCAAGCTCATAGTAGCGCTTAGCTATTGTTAGGTCAGGAATGTCTAGGCCATAGGCAATATTATGTGTATTGACTTCAAGCAAAATGTCTCTTTTGATGATTTCTTTTAGGATTTGGTCGATAGAGTCAGCATAATCTGCATATTTCATTGTTTTGTCTTCGAAAACAGAGTATCGGGTAATATAGCCGAGGTGTCCGACGCAGTCGAACCTATACGGTGCTTTTAAACTCTCCATAACTGCATTTAAGTAAGCCTCATATGCCTGCTTTTTGGTTTTTCCTTTGTAAAAAGATGGCCAGTAAATGTCGTATCCGTCAACTAGGTGAATGGAATTGATGATGTAATCGAAATCGTTTTTTGCAAGCTCTTCTTTTACGTGAGATTCGTCTTCTTTAGTCCAGCCCGCTTCTACGCCTATACCAATCTGGATCTTATCCGCATATTTTTCTCTGAGCCGGCCATACTCAGCAAAATACTCAGGGGTTATTTCGTATGTGAAAATGGTTTCTCCTGGAAGGCTATATTTCATGCCATCGGTAAAATCCATATGCTCTGTTATGCATATGTAGCTGAGCCCTTTTTCAATGGCCGAAAGAATATGTGCTTCGGGTTCGGTTTTTGAATCCGGTGAGTATTTAGTATGTGTGTGACAATCTATCATTATTATGTTGAATCCTTTCCGTTTTTGCCAAGCTTTACGCGTCGAATTACGCACTCGCAGTATGCTCCGTTAACAAGCCCCGTATCACCGCAAATTTTGCAGTGGGGAGTAGGGAAGAACTTCTCAGGGTCTTTGCCAAGGCCGGTAATAAGCTTAAGGCGGTCCTTTACAAGTTTGCTGATCTCATCTTCGCTTTTAAGTTTCATTACAGCGCTTCTTAAAGCTTTTTCTATTTCATAGAGCTCTTTGTTGCTAGATAAAAGCTCTCTATACGCTTCATCTGCTTTAGCGCGGCGGTAGTTCCACTCTGAGTCTATTAGCGTTCTAGCTTCTTCATTTGTCATCTCAGCGTCCTGGGAATTAGCTTCCCAAGGCTTAGGCTTAGCCGCGGAGCTATTGTTAACGTCAGTTTGGTTAACTTCTTCAACGCTTGTTATGGAGCGCTCGTGCCAGTCCTTTATTAAAGAAGCCATTTTATTTCTCGGATAAGCCTCTCCGATGCTAAGCTTTGCTGCATGTAGAACGAGTTCTTCACTCATTTTCCAGATATTGAACCAAATATTGTAATTGTCTCTATCCCTCCCGGTAATTGCTCCGGATATTTTTGCGGCTGACATTATCTCTTTAATCTTTTCATCGCTCTTTGACATTTGATCAAATCTACTGGATATATCTTCATCAGATACAGCCCCCAATTTGACTAGTAATTCAAGCTCACTATTCATTCTTTCGCAGGATTTTTTGTCATTTTTAAAGCAATAATCAGCAATAGTTTTTAATGAGTCGCTAGAAAAGCCCATTCCGAGCCACTTTTTAACGTAATAGTCCGCATAATAATCAAGGTGCGAGTAGCGAACGTCTAGCTTCATTAGCAGCTCTTTAGTTAGAAAGAGTAGGGCATCCTTTTCAGCTTTTTGTGCTTCTATATCTTTTAGCTCGGTTATTCCTTCAGAGTGATATCTAGATAGAACTGTGTCTAGGCCTCGCATTTCCCCATAAACGTTTTTAGCTACTTCAAATATAGTGCCGGGGGCAAAGCCGAAATCCAGAGTCCACTTGTTAAAGAGCGAGGTGTCTTCATAGTCGGGAGCGCGCTTAATTTTAAGATTCTTAAATAGTACTTTAAGCTCTCCGCTAATAATCTCGGTGGATTTGAGCTTATCTTCTATCTCGTCAAACGTATGGTAGCCGTCTTTTGCCATATTTTTAGCCACTGTTACTATATACTGCCAGCTTATATCTTTTCCTTTTCTTCTTTTGCAGTCTGATGCTATGGCTAGCATTCCGCTTACGTCTATTTTATAGTCCTCCATGCACGAGTAGTACTCATTTAGTTCAGAGGGGAGAAAGTCGCGGTTAGGAAAGATGCTCATAAGAACGCGGTTAAAATCTGCATATTTGGTTTTTGAAAACTTCTTTTGTGACGGCTTTTCGTGCCTTGGCGGAATATACTCAACTTCAAGCGGAGCATCCGAAGAAATCTTAACTAGACCTTGCTCTTCCCAGTACTTAAAAGCATCAAAAATACTATCCTGAGGCATGCCTAGAAGTTTTGAAATTCTTTCCAGGGAGTTGTCGGATTCAGCGGCGCCTGAAGCTAAAAACTTTCCGTAAATATATACTTTGGTATAGCTTTCCGGAGCAAAAGGCATATATTCAAGCACAAAAAGATTATCTAGCTCGATGCTAGACTTTATTGTGAGCTCAGAACTTATTTTCGCAAATGCCATCTCGTCAATTCTCCCTAAAAAAGTGGTGGAAATAAAATATACCATACGCCACCGCGCCATTTCAAGCAATTAGAAAAAAACTTTATATTATATAAAAAACAGAAAATATTTTGTATACAAAATTTTTTTCAAAAATGGGGGTTTTTCGCTTGACAGACATATAGATGCTTCATATAATTAATTTGTATACAAAATAATTTTTCGAGGAGATAATGTTTTATGTCAATTTATGATTACAAAGTTAAAAAGAGAAGAGGCGAGGAGCTAGATTTAAAAGATATGGAAGGCAAAGTGCTTTTAGTTGTTAATACAGCTACCGGATGTGGTTTTACTCCACAGTACGAGGCGCTTGAAAATCTCTATGAAAAGTATAATGAAAAGGGGCTAGAAGTATTGGACTTTCCCTGCAACCAGTTTGGTAACCAGGCTCCGGGTGAGGACGAAGAGATTCACGAGTTCTGCACAGCTAAGTACAAAACAAAGTTTGATCAGCTTGCTAAGATAGATGTAAATGGTGAAAACGAGTCGCCCGTCTACACATTCTTAAAGAGCCAAATCAAAGAAGACGAAATAAAAGGTTTCGGAAGCAAGATTACCATGAAGGCAATTTCCGGAATGAGCAAGTCCGCAAAGAACCCTGAAGACATTAAATGGAATTTCACAAAATTTCTTGTTGACAGAAATGGTAATGTAATTAAAAGATACAGCCCGACATACAAGCCCGAAGATATCGAGAAAGATATAATTGAAGCACTTGGTTAAGACAATGGAAGATAAATACGAAGCAATTAAATTAAAGAATCAACTATGCTTTCCTTTATATCTTTGCTCAAAGGAAATAGTAAACAGGTACGCTCCGATTCTAGACGAACTGAATCTGACATATACTCAGTATATAGTGATGATGTATTTTTGGGAGTGTGGCCAGTCGAATATAAAGGAACTGTCTAGCAAACTGCTTTTAGATCCAAGCACGCTCACTCCGCTTTTAAAAAATCTGGAAAAGAAGGGATATATCAGCAGGATCAAGCTTGAATCGGACAAACGCAATGTTATAATTGCGCTGACTAGCGAGGGAGATGCATTGAAAGACAAAGCGCTTTCGGTCCCAGGAAAAATGGGACAATGCATAGACCTCAGCGAAGAAGAGGTTAAATGCCTATACAGCATATTATATAAAGTGCTAAGAAATATTGAAAAAAGTGAGGAGAAGAAAAATGATTAAAATAAGTCAGGATAATTTTGAAGAAGAAGTACTTAATTCACCGGTTCCGGTTATAGCAGACTTTAATGCAGACTGGTGCGGACCATGCAAGATGCTTAAGCCGGTTTTAGAAGAAATAGAGAGCGAAAGAAGCGACGTTAAGTTTGTTTCAATCAACATAGATGATGAGGACTTAATCGCTGAAGACTACGAAGTATTTTCCATTCCGTGCCTTATCGCTTTTAAGGGCGGAAAAGAGGTAGCTAGAAGCGTAGGACTTAAGCCTAAAGCAGCAATCGAGAGTTTTATCGGAGAAATCTAATGTTAGATATAGTTATTATAGGAGCAGGCCCAGCTGGGCTAACCGCTGCGATATATGCTAAAAGAGCTGAAAAAAGTGTTTTGGTGCTTGAAGCTATGAATTACGGCGGACAGATCATCAATACTCCGGACATAGAGAATTATCCGGTTAACGCGCACATATCCGGTTTTGAATTTGCTAGCAGGCTTTACGAGCAGGCTAAAGCGCTCGGAGCGGAAGTAGTTTTCGAAAAAGCCGTTGACATAATCGACGAAGGAAATCTAAAGAAAGTTGTTACAAACGCTAACTTATACGAATGCAAGGCTGTCATTATCGCTACAGGCTCCGAGAATAGAAAACTTGGTGTAGAAGGCGAAGATGTTTTAGTGGGACGCGGAATATCTTACTGTGCTACATGCGACGGAGCATTCTATAGAAAAAAGACTGTATGTGTAGTAGGCGGAGGCAATACCGCACTTGAAGACGCGCTCTATCTATCTGACATTGCCGAAAAGGTTTATCTCATTCATAGAAGAGACTCTTTTAGAGGTGAGGAGACCACAACAAATAAGCTGAAAAAGAAGAGCAACGTTGAGTTTGTTTATAACAGTGTGGTTACTAAACTTAATGCCGAGAAGCGACTGAAGAGCATTGAGGTAACAGATAAGGAAGGAAAAGTTAGAGAAATAGAAACGAACGGATTATTTGTTGCCATCGGACGTATTCCGGAAACTCAGAATTTTGCTAAACTAGTTAAAGTTGATGAGTCAGGCTATGTTATAGCTGGAGAAAATTGCAGAACTGATGTTAAAGGCATATTTGTTGCCGGAGACAATCGGGTAAAAGACGTTAGACAGCTTGTTACAGCAACTGCAGACGGAGCAGTAGCTGCAACCGAGGCAGTTAAATATATAGGAACTCTTTAATAACAAACAAACCTTCTATAATAGTAGGGAGTGGTTAGATTATTTTATCTAGCCGCTTCTTTTTTTATCTTGCAAGTTAAAAAAATATTAGGACTATTAGAAAATGATTAGACAATCATTATTCTTTAATTATTCCTATTGATACACTAGGTGACTAAAGTATATATTATATATAGGAAAATATTTAAGCTATACGGAGATAATCATTATGCCATCTCTTCCGGTCACACTATTTGTCATTATTATGTATGTCATCGTCGGGCTTTTATTGCTCATTAACTTCTTTAGGGGTATGAAGCAAGGCTCAAGAAAAACTGCATATAGGATAGGTTGTACAATTGTATTCTGGGTAGTATTCTTTTTGACTGCCAATTTTCTCAGTGGACGAATAATCTGGGAAAGCACACAGCTTTTCTCGCTCATTAGTAAGATTCCGTTTTTGCCACAAGCTGAAGGCGCAACGAATTTACTTGAGTATATTAAGCTTTTGGTCGTAAATATGATGAATATGAGCCCGGAGGCCTTAGAAGATCCGAGTCTGGACGCAAATATTATCCTAATGGGCCAGTTTATAATAAAACTTCTTTATATGGGCGTACTCAGACTTGTCTTTGGAATAGCCACGAAAATTATCTACGAAATGTTTGTTAGAAAGCACTGTGACTTTTCCGAAAAGACGCTTGATAAGCTTGAGGCAAAGCAGGAGCAATATATTGATGCTCACGACGAGCCCAGTGAAAAACTGGAAAACATGATTGATGCTCAGGAAAAGAGAGTAAACAGAAAGCCGCTCATACGCGGGGTGGGTATGCTGCTCGGCGTAGTAAAAGGCGCTCTCAGCTGCTTTATAATCCTATCATTTGTTAATGCAATGGTGTTTACGCTCCCGGATATTTCTGAGGCTACTTTCGGCGAGCCTTCAGCTGGCGCAGAGGAAGTTATTGATGAGGAAACCGAGATAGGCGCATTAGGTAGCGATTCGTATCTTTTAACCAAGATGCTCTATTCATGGGAAATTGATGGAAATAAGGTAGGAGAGTGGCTTGTTAGTGCTATCAAAGAGTATCAGAGCAACTTTATTTCTCGGGTGAGCGGACTTGACGTAGGCGGAAAAAGACTGGATATGATGTTCGTAGACGGAATCTTTTCAGGCGAATACCGCGACGGAGAGAATACTTACAGAGTGATATTCAGAAATGACCTGGCGCACATGATAAATGTCGCAGACGATATTGCTTATGCTACAGACGGATTTAATTTCTCTGAAGGCTTTGATTTCTTTGCTCTAAGCGACGAAAAAGCGCAAAGGCTTCAGCATGCAGTAGAAGAAATAGGCGCATCAGAACTACTCATTAATCTACTTCCGGTAGCAGTGAGTGCAATGTCTACGCCAAATAAAGACGGAAACGTCATTATTCCGACTGATATAGTCACAAAAGAAGAACTTCTCGAAATTGACTGGGCAAAGGATATAAAGACGCATGGCAGCATAATTCCCAAAGTAATAAAACTATCTGAAAGTAATGCAGATTTTGATTTCTTTACAATGAATAGAACGGTGGTAGAGGATATCTTTGATACATTAGGGGAAATTCAAGCAATCAACCCCATAATGAAAATTCTAACAGGCGTAGGACTTGAACAACTTTACGCTTCGGAAGATTTAGGAATGGGCGAAGAAGTTTACGAAGCGGTTAAGGCGGATTTAGCTGACGTAGTATGGACAGAAGATATTTCTGATATAGGCACGCTGTATGGAAAATTCATCGATCTTGGAATAAAAGAAAAAATGGATAGTTATCCTCCTGGAACGGATCCTAACTATCTTGAGATATTCACTTCTCTATCAGGAAATGACGTTAACCCTATAGTAGACACCTTGTTTAAGCTTTCTTTTGTGGAAAACGTTCTTCCGGATGTTGTAGGCCTACTTAGGGAAAAGATACCCGAAGAGTACCGTGATATGCTTAACCCTGAGGTTACTACCGCTCAGGAATGGCTTGACGAGATTAACAGCGTTTTCGACATAATTGACGCTATAACCGAAAGAGGCACAGAGCCACTTTCTGATTTCTCTGACTTTAATTTTGAAAAACTGCAGAGCATAAGAACCGAGACAATAGTGAACAGCAAACTGCTTTCGCATCTTCTTATCTCGTTACTAGTAAAAGTTTCTAACGGAACTCTCGATTTTGGAGCGGAGCTTGGTGAATACATAAAAGTTCCAGACCTACTTAGAGCAAAAGACGAAAACGGAGTATATACTGCTCAATCTTGGTTTGAAAATAATACAGAACACGGAGAGTTGTATTATATTGTAGATACACTTAAAGAAATTGCTTCTTCTATTGACTTTAGCGGAGACACGGATCCCGGCGAGATTGCCTCTAAACTCATTAACGGAATAGACGCTGATGCCATTGCTAATTCATCTGTATTGCAGTGCACTTTGTCTAATCTAATGATAACTCAGCTTGGCAGCATCCTTCAGATTCCGATTGCTTCCTACGATGATCCGGTAGCTGTCGGCGGTGTAATGACTGATGTAATAAAGAAGAGCGAAATTAAAGGGCTATTAAGTGCACTTCAAAAGATTGATCTGAACTTAAGCAGTCTTGACTCTGATCTATTTGGTGCGATTACCAAGAGCTTTGAAAAGGAAGTGGGCTCAGAGACAGTATTTGATGAAGAAAAAGCCCAGGCTATTTTCTCTGAGACGGGAGACAGCTATTCCATTATTCTTCACGCTACAATCTCAAAGTTCATTACTGATTTCGGCGATGTAGGTTCGGGCTTCTCTCTAAAATTCCCTTCGGGAGTTATAGATAGTAATAGTTACATCGCCTCAGAAGAGATTATAAACTTAGCTAGGAGTTTGTATTATCTAGACATAGCTAGCCTAATGGAGGGCAGCGGAGCTGAGGACTTCTTCGGGGCGCTTATTAGTAACGAGCATATAAGCGAAGTGCTCCGGTCGACTGTTGTTAGAAGCGCAATAACCGGTTTCTTTGCTGAAAGTGATTTTGGTCTTGTAATACCTGAAGATGAAGATGTTTATGACAGCGGAGAGGGCTACGTAGTCGAATACAGCGAAGGGAATGCTCTTAATAACAAAGTATTCACATCAGGCGAGATAGAAGCGGTATTCAACGCACTTAAAGTGCTGAAAGGTGATTCTTCTGAAGGCTATTCGGATGTAATAGGCCTAGGCGGACTTAACTTAAGTAAACTAAGTGAAAACGCGGATACGCTTCTAGAGTCAAAAATAGTTCACGCGACTATATCATCGAAAATTGTAGAGAAAGACTTCCTTAAGATAGGTGTTAATGATGATTATGAGACTATTGGAGGACGTGTAATCTATGACGGAACGTTTATTGATGCAGGTGACCTAAAAGACCTTCTAGAGTCATTCAGTCTCATTTGCGGCGACTCTGTGGCAGATATGTCGTTTGATACATCAAGCATTCTTGGACTAAGCGACGAAGAAATTGAGGTGCTGTTTAATTCCGAGATAGTCGTAAATACTGCGTCGGTTAAGATTTATGAGATGTTTAATGACAACCCTGCTATAGAATTCCTAAGTGTTGAAGAAGATGGCGCTCATGGCTTTAGCGAAAGAACTATTACTAGGGACGAAGAAATTGCGCTATATAAAGGAATAAAGATATTTATTAGCGGCTCACAGGACTTAGGAGATGTTTCATTTGATTTTGAAGCGCTTACCAGCCTAAGCGATGAAGACATCGATAGCATTTGTAAATCCAATATATTGAGCTACAATGTTTTGAATAAGATACGTACTGAAAATTCGACTAACCTTAACAATATGTTGGTTCTAGATGGTGCAGATAGAAGGTGGTATTACGAAAATAGCCTCGAAGGAGACAACCTAAACTCTCTGCTTAAATCACTAAAGAAACTATATGCAAACGATACATTTAGAAGTGCGTTTATAGAGATGCAAACCACTACAAGCAATTTCGCATCACTTAAGGATGAAGCCTTTATTAAAACGCTTACTAGAGATGAAGTGCTTTGCGATTCACTTCCTAATATTATAGAGAACTTTACAGCAGTGCTTGATCCTAGGCTTCACGATATCTATAGAGAGCCGTATAAGACAACGGGAAAGGTATATGTGCCTGAAAAATCATTCTTTGGAACTGATGATGCATGGAGAGAGTGGTGGGAAGGCACGCCTAACGTATCTGATGGTGAGCTATATAAACTATTTGATGCAATCGAGGCGATGAATAATATAGCTGATGCAATGTTTGCTTATCCTCCTGAATCTATTTCTGATGATGATATAGCTAGGGCTGAAGCAAGTGAGATTATTAACGAAACAATTGAAATCCCGTCAGCTAGCTAAAAAGAAGAGATAAAACGTTACGAAAGAAGGTAGGTGCGTGTCAAGCATCTACCTTTTTTATAACGAATTTTAAAGCCGCAAAAAAGCCTTTGCGCTTGAATATTGTCATTGTTAATGATATAATTTTCTAGATTGAAAAAATCTTGCATTTATTTTTGGAGGGTAAAAAAGTGAAAAAGATTATTGCAATTGCTTTATCTACAATGCTTTTGCTTGCAGCGACAGTCTCGCTCAGCGGATGTTTTGGAGATGGTGCAAAACTAAAAGTGTACGAAAATTACGAACTAACGGCAGAAAGCTATGCTTTTGCCATCAATAAGGACAATTCAAGTTTACTGACAACAGCAAACAGCCTCTTATCTGATATAACCGCTAATGGAAAGCTTAATGAAATCATTAACTCTTTCTTTGATGGAACAACCGAATTTACATATACCAATCCGTCAAAGCCTTCTGCATCAAACAAAGACAGATACCTAATTGTGGCAACGAATGCATTCTTCCCGCCCTTTGAGTACTATGATGGAAATAAACTAACCGGTATTGACATTCAAATTGCAAGCCTTCTAGCTGAGCGTCTTGGTAAAACTTTATATGTCAACGACATGGAATTCGATTCAACAATTGAATCTGTAAAAAGCGGAGAATCTGACATAGTTATGGCAGGTCTAACCGTAAATGATGAGCGCAAGAAAGTTGTAAACTTTACTAACGAGTACTATGAGTCAGCTCAGGTTATTATGACCCGCGCAGACGATGATACTTTTAAGGATTGCAAAAGCGCTGCGGACATTGAAAGAGTTTTGAAAGGAAAGAACGAGAGCTATAAAGTAGGAACACAAAAAGGAACAACCGGATATATGTATACTGCAGGTGATGAGGATTTCGGCTACGAAGGATTCAAAAACATCACTGTTAAAGACTATACTACCGGCGCACTTGCCGCTAAGGACTTAGCTAACGGAAGAATTGATGCAGTTATTATTGATAAGCAGCCCGCAATAATGATAGCTAAAAGCATTAACGGATAATTAAAAAGAAACAATGAACGCTTGGGATATTTTTATTAGGCAATTTATAGAGAAGGAGGGTTATACTCTCGTTCTACAGGGCTTAGGTACGACCCTGATTATAGCAGTTGCCGGACTTGCAATTGGCCTTATAATAGGTAGCATTCTAGCCATTGTTAAAATAATCCCCGGCAAAAATCCGTTTCTATTAGTCTTACAGCGATTCGCAGATGTTTACGTTGCGCTCTTTAGGGGAACACCTATGGTAGTTCAGCTTTTAGTTGTGCATTTCGTGCTCTTTCCATCGCTAGGCATTCATATATTGTCTGAAATAGAAGGAACTATTGCATTCGGACTGAATAGCGCTGCATACGTATGCGAAATCATGAGAGGCGGAATACTGTCTATAGATAAAGGACAAACTGAAGCCGGAAGATCACTAGGACTATCTTATTCAACGACGATGATTAAAATTGTGATTCCGCAGGCAATTAAGAATGTCATCCCTACAATGGGCAACGAATTCATCTCGCTTGTAAAAGAAACATCAGTGCTTAGCTTTATAGCCGTAGTGGATGTAACTAAAGCATTCCAAACAATGGCTAACAGCTCTTACGAGTATGTGGTTCCTTATTTAATGCTTGCTGTAGTTTACCTTGTAATCGTGCTTATAGCGACATTTGTTATTCGAATACTAGAAAGGAGGCTGAGAGCAAGTGACAAACGATAATTCTAATGAAGTTTTGCAGGAAGCTTCTAACTCCGAAGGCATGATTAAAATCCAGAACTTAAAAAAGAGTTTTGGCAAGGCAAACGTTTTAAAGGGAATAACTACCACAATTAAGAAAGGCGAGAAGGTTGTTATAATTGGCCCATCCGGGTCGGGAAAGTCCACAATTCTAAGATGTACTAATCTCCTAGAAGAGCCTACAAGCGGAGAGATATGGCTTGATGGTAAACTAATTAATGAAGTCGATCCATATAATCATGATGATATTCTTAAGATTTCTTCAACATTCAAAAAGTTAACGGCTGAAGGTTACAGCGAAGAATTGGCACTCGCTGAAATAAAGAACAATATCCTTATTAAAAGTGATTTTAAAGAGGGAAGAGAATTTGTTAAGGCAAAAAAGGAGTTTAAAAAGGCTAACTCGATTAATATAAATGAGGCAAGAGCCAGAATGGGAATGGTTTTCCAGCATTTTAATCTTTTTAACAACTTAACAGTTATTCAGAATATGATCTTAGCGCCTGTTCAGCTCAAAAGAAAGACGAAGGAAGAGGCTATAGCCGATGCAGAGAAACTTTTAGATAGAATAGGGCTTTTGGACAAAAGGGACGTATATCCTTCGACGCTTTCGGGCGGACAAAAGCAACGAATCGCTATAGTCAGGTCGCTTTGCATGAATCCGGAGATAATGCTTTTCGATGAGCCTACAAGTGCACTTGACCCAGAAATGGTAGGAGAAGTTCTCGACCTGATTCAGGAACTTGCTAACGAAGGTATGACGATGATAATAGTCACTCACGAAATGGGCTTTGCTAAAAAAATAGGCACGAGAGTTATGTTCGTTGACCAAGGCCTAGTTGCAGAAAGTGGCACGCCCGAAGAACTATTCGGCAATCCTAAAAACGCACGGCTTAAGGATTTTCTTTCGAAGGTGCTGTACTAAAAAATATGACTAAAAAAAATAAGGAGCTGTTAAGAAACAAATTTACTTAACAGTCCCTTTTTTATTGGTTTATTTTTGCTATTAAATGATTTTGGAAATCTTTTCTCCAAGAGATGACAGTGACGGCTCAAAGCATGCCCCGTAGGAGTGCTCATCAGGAGTGTTTTTAATGCATTCTACTACAAAGTCCGCAGCAAGAGCAGCCGCACTGATAGGCGATGCTCCGCGAATAAGCGCGCCGGTAAACACCGAAGCATAGATGTCGCCTGTTCCGTGAAGAGATTTATTAATTTTTTCATTGAAATAATACTGTTTGTGCTTTCCGTCGTATAGGGCGATGCCGAGAGACTTTTCGTCAAATGATACGCCGGTAAGAAGGGCGTTTTTAGCGCCTAGATCAATTAAGCCTTGTAGGAGTTTATCTATATAGCTTTCATCGTATCCGCTGAGCTTTATTTCGTTTCCGGTTAAAAAGGCGGCTTCTGTTATATTCGGAAGGACATAATCCGCTTTAGCGCAAAGTTTTGCCATTTTAGAAGGGAAGTCATCTCCGAAACCAAAATACAGTTTTCCGTTATCTGCCATTGCCGGGTCAACAATGATTGGTGCACCGGCTTTAGCGCATGAGTCTATAATTGCTATGGACTGCGGAATTTGTGTTTCGCTTAAGTATCCGGTGTAGACTGCATCGAATTTAATGCCTTCTTTTTCCCAGTGCGCACGAATCTTAGGCATCTCATCGGTCAGATCCTTAAAGGTAAATCCGGTAAAGCCGCCGGTATGTGTGGAAAGAACGCTTCCCGGAAGAATAGCTGTTTCTACGCCGCAGGCGGAAACTATGGGAAGGGCAACCGTCAAAGAGCACTGTCCCACGCAAGATATATCCTGTATCGTCAAAATTCTTTTTGTCATTTTTTTGACCTCCATTAATTGCTGAAAAATAATTTTTACAAATATAACACGAAGAAAAATAAAACGCAAACAATAAACATACTAAATCACTAGGAAAATAAGAAAAAATACAAAAAATGCATAATCGGTGATTAAACTGCAATAAAAAAGCCTGCTAGGGCAGGCCAAATATTAATTATTTAACAGAAAGCGTTCGCATCGCATTGATTATCGCGACTAGGCACACTCCAACGTCACCGATAATTGCAATCCATAGGGGGAAGGATGGTATTACAATCGCCATAACCATTAGAGCCGCTTTTATAACGAGCGAGCCTATAATGTTTTGCAGCGCTACTGATATAACTTTTTTAGAATGCTTTTTAGCCGTAACAAGCGTTGAGAGCGAATCCTTCATTATGACCATATCTGCAGCCTCTATTGCCGCATCGCTTCCGACTCCGCCCATTGCGCAGCCTATATCCGCAGTAGCTAGTGCAGGAGCATCATTAATTCCGTCGCCAGCAAAAATGATTTTGTGACCTTCTGACTGATATTTCTTTATAATAATAGTCTTATCTTCAGGGAGAAGCGAGTAGTGAGTGCGCTCTATGCCGCATTCGGCTGAAACGGCTTCAGCTACTTCTTTCCGGTCTCCGGTTAGCATTATGCTCGTTATATTCATTTCTTTAAGTTTGGCTACCGCTTTAGCAGAATCTTCTTTTATTCTATCCGATATTATAATTGTGCCTATATGTTTGTTATCATAGGCTACGTAAACCGCCGTGAAAGGGGAAGAAGAGACTTTTATCTCTATGCCGCGCTCAGTTAGTAATAAAGCATTTCCTGCAAGAATCGTTTTACCATTAATCACGGCGCTTACTCCTTTGCCTGGGAAGTCCTTTACGTCGGATGCAACATATTTATCTGCCGCATCGCCGGCGCGCTTTGTTATGGACTTAGCGATAGGATGAGAAAAATGCTTTTCTACACAACCGGCTAAAGATAGAACTTCATCCTCGTCTCCATCTACGCTTGAGACTTCAAAACTTCCGCTTGTTATAGTTCCCGTTTTATCGAAAGCAACAACGTCGCACGAAGCTATGCTTTCAAAGCAATCAGCGCCTTTAAGGAGTATATTGTTTTTAGCTAAGCCGCCTATACCTCCAAAGAAGGTTAGAGGCACGCTGATTACAAGTGCGCATGGGCAGGATATAACTAATAGGCATAGTCCGTTATATATCCACTCGCTAAAGACGTTAACATCATTAAGTAATAATAGGAACGTAGGGGGAACTATCATTACGAGTAGGGAAAGAGCGCAGACTATCGGGGTGTAGACGCGGGCAAATCTTGTAATGAACTGCTCGTGCCTAGCTTTTTTCTCAGCCGCTTCTTCAACAAGTTTAAGCATTCTACTAGCAGTAGACTCAGTAAAAGGCTTTAAAGCTTTTATGGTAACAGGGCTTTCAAAGCAAATCATGCCGCTTAGAACGCTAGCGCCTTCGCTTGCAAAGACAGGCTCGCTTTCTCCTGTCACAGCCGAAGTGTCAAGATAGCAGCTTCCACTAACAATCACTCCATCTAAAGCCACTTTTTCTCCTGGGCTAACCACGAACAGCTCTCCCGGCATTATTTCATCCGGGTAAACCGCTTCGGTTTTCCCATCTCTTAGAACGTATGCAATATCAGGTCTAATGGAAAGCAGGCTACGGATGTTCTTTCTTGAGCGCTGAACGGCCCGGCCCTGAAAGTACTCGCCGACCTGATAGAGAATCATTACGAGCACGCCGTCCATCATTTCCTCTCCGCCGCCCGGTGAAAATAGCCCGTCAAAAGAGAAGACAAAATTAAGCACAAATGCGCCGACTGAAGCGATGAGCATCAAAAAATTTTCATCGAAAATTTCGCCGCGCACTATATTCTTTGCAGCTTTTTTTACCACCATCCAGCCTGCGGTTATATATGAGGCTAGGTAAAGCGGAAAATATGCCCACAGTAGCCCGCTTATTCTATCAAGAAGCACCGCTGGGATGAACAAAGTAATGGCAAGTATTATAGATATCAATCTTTTCCTATTCAAGATCTAATTTCCTTTAATTTAGCATCCGGTTCTATTATTTTTGCAACTCGCTTAACTTCTTTAAAAATCTCATCGAATTTTTCGTCAGGCGCAGTAATCTTCACTTTTCCAAGGGCAAAGAACACCTTTGCCTCAACATCAGGAATCTTATTCAGTGCAACTTCTAGGCGCTGGGCGCAAACCCCACAACATAGATCTTCTGCTTCGTACATTTTTGTCATGTCTAGTCAAACTCCGTTTTTCTTCATTCGATTAAACGATTGTTTAATCAATCATAAGATACAACGTTTTTTCTTCTGTGTCAACTGAATTAAACGGTTGTTTAATCAAAATCACATTTTTTTTTAGGCTGTGACAAAGAAGGGAATGGGAAATTCATCACACTTGACCCATCGTGAGTGCCTTTGATATAATCAAACCATGAATGAACAGGTAAAAGATTATTTGGACAGAGCGGAAGACGTTCAGTCCGTTCAGTACATTTTAGTCCCGGCAGACAAACCTGTTTTGCCCGGGCAGACAGTGTCTTTAGATGTATCCGATTCAAAGGCATATAAGGCTATGCTTGCCGCAGCTGAAACTAACGGCGAGATTTTTATTGTTTTAAAAACGGATGGAAAAGACGAAAGCGAAAGAGCAATTTGCGAGGATGGTTTCTATAGGGTAGGAACGCTTGCCCGCATTAAACAGCTTATCCGCCTTCCGCAAATGAAACTTCGTGTTGTCGCAATCGGACGGCATACGATGTTTATAACGAACGTTACGTCTAAAAGTCCATATTATATGGTTGAACTCGAGTCCTTTGATGATATCGTAGAAAACGAGCTCGAGCTTTTAGCGATGAAGAATATTCTCGAAAGAAGTTTGTCTAAACTAGAAGCTGAGAATATAAAGATATCTCAGGAACTTGGCAAGATAGCGAATCTTAAGGATTTTGCTCAAAAAGCTTCTTCGGTGCTGTTTACTAGCCCTGAGGATATTCAAAAATATCTTGAAACCAACTCGCTGCTTACTAGACTTGAAATAATAGATGCTGAGATTAATAAGAGAATCGATCTTAATAAAATAGAGCATGACATAGAGAGCAAACTGCATGCGAATATAGAGAAGAATAACAAAAACTATTATCTGAGAGAAAAGATTAGGACTATAAGCGAAGAGCTTGGTGATGACGTCAGCGACATAGAAGAATACAAAAAGAAGCTTGAAGCAAAAAAACTTCCTGATTACGCCCGTGAAAAAGCAGAAAAAGAAATATCCAGAATGAGCAAAATGCAAGCGTCATCTCCGGAAGGGGCAATTTGCAGAAACTACGTAGACCTTATTCTAGACCTTCCTTGGGAGGAGTATTCCGAAGAGAAGTTAGATCTTGACGCAGCCGAGAAAATACTAGACGAAGACCACTACGGCCTAGACAAGGTGAAAAAGAGAATACTCGAGTATCTTGCAGTGCGCTCGCTTAAACCTAACTCTCAGGCTCCAATCCTATGCTTTGTTGGCCCGCCCGGAGTCGGCAAAACTTCAATAGTGTCTTCAATTGCCCGCGCTGCAAACCGCGAGTTCATTTCGATGTCGCTTGGCGGAGTTAGAGACGAAGCTGAAATAAGGGGACACAGAAGAACTTATATAGGCGCACTTCCCGGAAGAATCATCTCTGCGCTTAAAGATACTAAGGTAGGCAACCCGGTATTCCTTTTAGATGAGATAGATAAAATAAGTATGGACTACAAAGGAGACCCGGCTGCAGCACTGCTTGAAGTGCTCGACTATAAGCAGAACGATCACTTTAAGGATAATTTCCTAGAACTTCCTTACGATTTATCCAAAGTAATGTTTATAACCACTGCCAATACGCTTGATACTGTTAATCCTCCGCTTCTTGATAGAATGGAAGTGATTCAGCTTTCAGGCTACACTGATACCGAGAAACTGGAAATCGCAAAGAGATATTTAGTAAGAAAGCAGTGCGAGCTAGCTGGCCTAGAGGGAATCAAAGTATCATTTTCTGATGAGGCCATTCTATATATCATCCATAGCTACACCAGAGAAAGCGGAGTGAGAAACTTAGAGCGCGAAATAGGCTCGGTTGTTAGAAAAATAGCAGTCGAAATCGTTCGTGGTGGCAAGAAGAAGAACTATAAGATATCAGAAAAGAGTGTGCCTGAGTATTTAGGCCCCGAAAAATATTTGGAAAGTGAAGCTGATTTATCTGATAAAATCGGTGAAGTGACGGGTCTTGCCTGGACAAGCGTAGGCGGAGTTACTCTTAATGTAGAAGTAGCGGTTCTAGGCGGAGGCAAGGGCGAAATAAAAACTACCGGACAGCTTGGAGACGTAATGAAAGAATCAGCACTCGCAGCACTTTCTTTAGTTAGGGCGCGAGCATCTCAACTAGGAATAAAAGAAGAGATGTTTTCTAGCTACGACATACATCTTCATGTTCCAGAGGGGGCTACGCCAAAAGACGGGCCTAGCGCAGGAATAACCATGACTACTGCAATAGCTAGCGCTCTATCCGGCCGTGCAGTTCGCGGAGATACGGCAATGACCGGAGAGATTACCCTTACAGGAAAAGTTCTTGCTATAGGCGGACTTAAAGAAAAGGCGCTCGCTGCTCTAAGAAATGGCAAGAAGAGACTCATTATTCCAAAAGAAAACCATAAAGATATATCCGAAATCCCCGAGGAGGTTTTAAAGGCGGTTGAGATAGTGGAAGCTGCCACTATCAATGACGTTTTTGACGCAGCGTTCGTATGATAATAAAAAATGCTAGGTTCAGAACATCGGTAGCCACTGTCGCCGGATATAAAGACGAGAGTGCTAAGTACTCTTGTGCTGAAATTGCAATTGCGGGTAGATCCAACGTAGGCAAGTCTTCATTTATTAATCTACTAGTCGGACAGAAAAAACTCGCAAAGACTTCTTCTACGCCCGGGCGGACCAGACAACTCAACTTGTTTGACATTAACAACGGGGAGTTTATTCTAGTGGATTTGCCAGGGTACGGATATGCAAAAGGGAGTATGGCGGAGATAGAAAGATTTCGTAAATTGACAGATTCGTACTTTTCAATAAGCGAAAAGCTTTCGCATACTTTTTCGCTTGTAGATATTCGTCACGAGCCTTCTCAGCAGGATATTCTCATGATTTCCTATCTTTATGAGTCTAATAAGCCGTTTACTATAGTAGCAACGAAAGCGGACAAACTATCAAAAGCGCAGCGCGATAAGGCGATTCAGGTTCTAGCTACAGCATTAAAAGTTGGAAAAGATGATATAATTGCATTTTCAGCAGAAACGGGTCAGGGGAAAGACCTCGTTCTAACTAGAATAGAAAAAGTATTGGAGAATTATGCCGAATGAAGATTTTTGCTATAAGTGATTTTCATCTTTCCATCAGCAATCCAAAGCCTATGGATATTTTCGGCCATATTTGGGACAACTATCTCGAGTCAATTGAAAAAGATTGGGAAAAGAAAGTGTCAGATGATGATATAGTCCTAATCCCAGGAGACCTTTCCTGGGCGATGACTTTAGATGGAGTTAAGAGCGACCTAGAGTACTTTAATCGCTTTAAGGGTTATAAAGTCATTATTCGCGGCAACCATGATTATTGGTGGTCTCATTCCATCTCAAAGGTTAGAAGCATTCTTCCTCAAAAAATGTATGCAATCCAATGTGATGCCGTAAAAATAGGCAGGGCCGTTATTTGTGGTAGCAGGCTTTGGACGACACCTGAGCCTGGAAGAAAGCAAGAAGCTCAGGATGAAACGATATATAACCGTGAAAAAATTCGTCTACAAATGTCTCTAGAAGAGGCAAGCAAAATTAGGCAGCCGGAAGATAAACTTTATGTAATGCTGCACTTTCCACCGTTTAACAGCAAGTTTCTTCCTAGCCCGTATACTGATATTATTTCGAGCTTTAGCCCGGATGCGGCCGTATACGGACATTTACATGGCAAAGATATCAGGGTTAGTTATGTGACTGAAATCGGTGGGGTAAAGTATTATTTAACGAGCTGCGATCTAGTTGGAAACAAATTGGTTTATATAGACGAAATATAATAATTGTTTTTGAAAAAGGAGATTTTTATGTCTTCCTTTTTTTTATTCCCATTATTCTTAAATAATCTCTCTTTTTTGCCAAATGCATTTACTTTGTTTTTTTCTTTATGATATACTCACTTAACAAGGGTAGATTATCATGGAAGAAGATAGCGGAAAAAAAGGGAAGGCAGTTTTTTTATATATATCCAAAGTAGTTCTTATTACGCTGTTCTTTCTTATTGTCCTGACTACCATCCTTGTAAGCGCAATCGGAACATTTAGCCCGGTAACCTTTAGAAATATATTCAGAAGCGTTGGGCAGTATGAGTGGGCCTCAGTATTTGCGGAAAGAATGTGCGAAGAATCTGAAAAAACACATTCGTCGACCTGCTCGGAGCTCTGCGAGTATTCTTCTTCACTTCTAACGGCTATAAACATCAGTTCTACAGCTCTTAAAAATTTGACTGATGAACGACCTGCGGATAACGGAGCCGTAAAAACGGTTGCAAAAAGGCTGAAAAGCCTTACAGAAAAGTACAAAAAAGCGCACTGCAACGAGCTTAGAAGTGCGGATGCAGATGAGTCATATTATAGAAGCTACAAAGACAACATAGAAGTAATGTCAAGTATCGGTAGAACAAACGACTTTGTTTGTGAGATGCAAGCTTACTCGAGCGTTATTTTAGAAAGCGGTTGCACTATAAGCGGGGATAGCTTTAGCGAGCTAATAGCTTCCGTTTACGGAGCTGCTAAAGCAAAAATATACTCGGGGCATGATTTCTATGTAAAAGGTGATGAAAATGTTTTTAAAAGAGACATCGATAGTTTTCTTTTAGAAGCAGAAAGTTTCACCTCAACAGAGCTAAGCGAAGTGCTAGATGAGGCTATATCGCTGAAACTATGCTACGACGCAGCATATTCAATGAACGGCGCAGGTAAAATGACAGACTATTTTACTGAGACGCAGGTTAGCAGAATTTATTCAGACTATATTACGCTTATAGCGAATTATAACAGCAGGAGTTAAAAAAATGGACAAACTCATTAAAGAAGGACTTACTTTTGACGATGTGTTGCTTATTCCGGATAAGAGCGAGGTAGTTCCTAAGGATGTTAATCTTAAGACGAAGCTGTCAGATAACATCACTCTCAACATTCCGCTTGTTTCCGCAGCAATGGATACCGTAACAGATTCCAGGCTTGCTATAGCTATGGCGCGTGAAGGTGGTATAGGTATTATTCATAAAAATATGTCGGTTGAAGAGCAGGTTAGCAATGTTGACCGCGTAAAAAGAAGTGAGAACGGAGTCATAACAAATCCTTTTTCTCTATCTAGAACGCACAAGCTCTCTGACGCCTTAGACCTAATGCGCAGATATCATGTAAGCGGAGTTCCGATTGTAGATGCAAAAGGGGTACTCGTCGGAATAATAACAAACAGAGATCTTCGCTTCGAAACAGATTTTAATAGACTCATTGATGAAGTAATGACGAAGAACAATATTATTACTGCTCCCGTCGGAACTACACTAAACGAGGCTAAGAGCATATTGGCAGCCCATAGAATAGAAAAGCTTCCTCTTGTAGATAAAGATAACCGCCTTAAAGGGCTTATCACCATTAAAGATATAGAGAAAGTCATTAAATACCCGAATAGCGCTAAAGACAGCCGCGGAAGACTTCTTTGCGGAGCGGCAATCGGAGTTGGTCCGGATAATGTTGATAGAGCTAAAGAGCTCGTTAATGCCGGAGTAGACGTGCTTTGTCTAGACTGCGCTCACGGACATAACGTTATGGCGCTTAAAGCGGTCGAAAGAGTTAAGAATGCATTCCCTTCGGTTACGCTCATTGCTGGAAATGTAGCAACAGCTTCAGCTACACAGGACCTCATTAAGCACGGCGCAGATGTCGTAAAGATCGGAATGGGCCCCGGCTCAATATGTACAACCCGTGTCGTAGCCGGAATAGGCGTTCCGCAGATTACTGCGATTATGGACTGCTCGGAGATGGCTGACAAACTTGGAAAGACAACAATAGGCGATGGAGGAATCAAGTACTCCGGAGATATAACAAAGGCGATAGCAGCCGGAGCAAATGCGGTAATGATAGGTTCGCTATTTGCAGGAACTGAAGAAAGCCCGGGAGATCTCGAGATATTCCAGGGAAGAAGCTTTAAAACATACCGCGGAATGGGAAGTCTCGGCGCAATGCCTCTCGGAAGCAAGGACAGATACTTCCAGGGCGAGACAAACTCTACGCCTAAGCTTGTTCCGGAGGGAGTTGAAGGCCGCGTGCCTTACCGCGGACCGCTAGCAGATATTGTTTATCAGCTTATGGGCGGACTTAGAAGCGGAATGGGCTACGTCGGACAGGCAACAATAGACGATTTAAGAAAGAACGCAAAGTTCATTCGCATTACATCCGCATCTTTGATTGAGAGTCATCCTCACGATATTTCAATCACAAAAGAGGCACCAAATTATAGTCCAAAAGGTTAACATTATTGAAAAATGAAGGATATTAGCTTAAGAGTCACAGAGATTATTTCAAAGCACCTGCCGGTAAATGCCAAAGTCGGCGTTGCAATTAGCGGCGGAAGCGACTCTATGTGCCTTATAAGCATTATTCTTAAAACCGGAGTAATAGAAAAAAAGAATCTATCAGTAATAAATGTCGAGCACGGAATTAGGGGCGACGAGTCCGTTCGTGACTCGGCTTTTGTTCGCTCTTTTTGCGTGGCTAATAATCTAAAACTTCACTTCAGCGCTTTCGATATTCCTTCACTTGCAGCTAAAAATAAAAGAAGCATTGAAACTGAGGCTCGACTGGTCAGAAGAGAGTTTTTCTCATCTTTAATAGAAAGCGGCGAGATTGAATATGTACTGACTGCGCATAACGCATCCGACCAAACCGAGACAGTTTTAATGCACATCTTTAGAGGAAGCGGAATCGGCGGGCTAAAAGGAATGGGCGAGCTCGATGGATATATTTGCCGTCCTTTAATAACTAGCTCAAAAGAAGAGATTCTTTCTTATGTTAAAAGCAGCGGCATAGAGTTTGTAGAGGATTCGACGAATAATCAGCTTGATTATGCTAGGAACTACCTTAGGCTGGAAATAATCCCGAGAATTAAAGAAAAGTGGCCGGGGCTAGACCAGGCAATTGCAAACTTATCTAGTGCGGCCTCAAGCTATCTTCCAGACGAGCCTAATGAAAATTCAGTTGATGCAGCGTGGGCAAGCGGAGAAGAGATTATAAAGCTGTTTAAAGCAGCAGGCCTAAACGTAGATTACACAAAGGCGCATATAGAAGCGGTGCTAGGGCTAACAAATCGTGAAAACGGAGCGGGAGTTGATCTTCCGCACGGCTTTAGAGCGCAAAAAGAAAATGGAAAGTTAGCAGTATTTAAAAAAACATTGAAATGCAGTGACTGCATCAGCTCTAACCAAACGGAATTTGCTATTGGCGAAGTTAAATGCAGCGTGCTAGAAGCGGAAATTAAGCCGGATAAAAAAAGAACGGTGTTTGACCTTGATAAAGTACCGCCGGGAGCGATTTACAGGACGCGAAGAAACGGAGATAGGTTCCGCCCGGTTGCAGGCAGAGAGAAACTGCTAAGCGATTATTTAAACGATAAAAAGATTCCTAAAAGAATGCGCGACTTGTTAGTGCTACTAGCTAAGGATAACGAAGTTTATGTCATAGCGGGCATTGCAGTTAGCGAAAAAGTAAAAATAGATGAAAGCACAAAAAGGGCTAGATTGCTTACTACACAGGGAGGACAACAATGAAAAGTAAGTACAGACAAGTTTATTCAGAGGCTCAGATTCGCTCAAGAGTAGAGGAAATGGGCAAGGAGATTTCGGCAGGGTACAGTTCTTCGACACCGATTATAGCTGTTTGCGTGATTAAAGGCGCCGTTATTTTTTATGCTGACCTGGTTAAAGCGATTAAAGACAGAGATGTCAGATTTGGCTTCGTATCTGCTTCGTCGTATTACACGGCAGAAGGCGTAATGAAATCGTCTGGAACCATAAACTTAAAGTACTCAACGCTTTCAGAAGAAGAAATCATAGGGGCGGATGTTCTCATTGTAGAAGACATAATAGATACCGGTAGAACGCTTAAAGCACTAAAGGCATATTTCTTCGAAAAAGGCGCTCGCAGTGTTAAAATAGCGACGCTTCTTAATAAGCCTGCTTGCCGTGTGGTTGACATTGAACCTGATTATACTGCATTCACGCTTACTAACAATGCATATATTATAGGGTATGGGCTAGACAATGCCCAGATGTACAGA
>JAGCYK010000019.1 GCA_017960845.1 Clostridia bacterium
AATTATGGAAAAAAAATAAGGACTTTGGAATTTTTAACCAAAGTTCTTTTTTTGACGAATGAAGAAATAAAATTAATAAAAAGCCTTTAATAATTCTTGGCTGGTTTACTATTAACTAGTAATAACCTTTATTTGACAAAAACCATATGGTCTTTTATACTTTACTCATAGGGAAATAGTAATAAATATGACATATGAATTTAATACACTCGGAATAATATTCACCTCTGTTATAGGGCTATTAGCTCTACTTTGTATAGATGGAATAATTCTGTTTTCAATTGGATATAAAAAAAGAACCGTGCACACAATATTGTATCGGATCTTTGCATATATTTTGATAATTTTGCTGCTTGCTGTGGCTGCGCTTTATTTGTGCTATAAACTTGAAGTCCTTTCGCTTCGAGATGTGCATCAATTAATGACTCTCGCTTTTACCGGAAGGCAGCTTTTAGATTTCCCGAGGGAATACATAGTAGATGTTTTTGCATTGTTCGATACAGGGCTTGCAAGGATTTTTATTGTAGCAACTTTTGTGCTTGCTCTTCTTTCCTTAATACTGTCATATGTAAGAAGATATAAGGCTGGATTTGAAACTGGCGAAAATGATGATGCTATTCTTCCTGAAGATAGCGAAGAGTTGGCCCTAGAAGATAACGACGCTGAAAAAGAACCCGAAGTTATAGTAGCAGTTCCTATCGAAGAGGCCCTAGACGAAGAGACTCCGGCTGAAAAAGAGACTCCGGCTGAGGAAGCAGCTATGGTGGAGGAAGCGGCTCCGGTAGAGGAAGAAGTTATAGTTGAAAAAGCAAGCACTGAGGAATCTACTGAAGTCATAGAAGAACCTACTGAAGAAATGGCAACAGAAACAACTAATGAGCCAGTAGAAGAGGCGGATCTAGATGAAGCAATAGAGCAGCCTGCTGAAGAAGCAGTAGAGCAACCCGTTGAGCCTGTAGTAGAGCCAGTAGAAGAGTTAAAAGAAGAAGCTGAAGAAATAGAAGATGCTCCCGCAGAAACGCAGGAGCCGGCTATGGACGTGGTGGATAGCAATGAAGAAGAAATAGCCTTAGAAGAGAAGAGCGAAGAGGTAGTTAGTCAAGCCGATGAGCAGAACTCCGCTCCTGAAAGCACTGATGGACAAGTGCAAGACGAGCTTGAGATAAAAGAAGAACCAGATACAATAGCTAAAGAGTCTTTAGAAGGCATCGAAGAGGATAGTGAAAGTAAAGAGGAGCCTAGCGAAATTGCAATTGAGCAAGAAAGCAAAGCCGAAGAAGAGGTTAGCGCTGACGATAAGCAAAGCACCGACAATAACGTGCTAGCAGAAGAAGCTGAGTTCGCTCCCAATCAAATTGATGAAGAAGCGGCTGCGTCAATAGATGAAAAAGAAAAAGAAGAGCCTGCCACTATTCCTCAGCCACGCAAAAATCAGTGGGAAAGCATAATAGGCCAAACTTCAGATAAAAAAGCTTCATCTGCCGTTCAAATTCCTAGTCGGTCCGGTTTTCATCCTATAGAAAAGAAAGTTGAGCCAACTCCTTCTAAAGCAAAACCTGTAGAGAAAGAACAAAGCCCTAGTGATTCAAAAGAAGCTCCTAAGCCTTCAGAAAGCGAAAAGAGAAACGTTCCTGTAACAAGAAGAATGGTCATTGCAAATAGGAGAAACGTCGTTAATATGTTTAATGACTATCTTAATGAAAAGTCTCAAGAAGAAAGAGATAAGCTTAACGCATCCATTACGAAAATAACGATAAAATAATAACTATATATATGCAAAAGAACATGTGTCAGATTGGTGTAGATATTGGTGGCACCGCGATTAAGTCCGTATTGGTCTCGTCGGGGCAGGTTCTTGCGTGCAAGTCTATTCCAACGGATATAGAGGCTGGACCAGACAAAATAATCAAAGACATAGCAGGTCTCATAAAAGAACTTAAAGAGTTATCCGAAGGCAGGGTAATTACTGGAGTAGGAATAGGCTGCCCGGGCGCAATTAATTCTAAGACCGGAATGGTCGATCATGCATATAACCTTAAATGGGACTTCGTTCCGCTTGCAGCAAAACTTCGCGAGCTTGTAGGCTATCCTATTCGATTAAGCAATGATGCAAATGCCGCAGCGTTTGGAGAAGCTAGATACGGAGCTGGAAAGAACTATAAAAACAGCGTATTTGTCACAATAGGTACCGGAATAGGCAGTGGAATAATAATAGACGGAAAGCTCTACGAAGGGAATCAGTCTAAAGGCGCTGAAATTGGACATATCGTCATTCGCTCCGGAGGCGAGCCGTGCACATGCGGCAGAAGAGGTTGCTTTGAAGCATATTCTTCAGCAACATCGCTTATAAGAGATACTGTGCGGGCTATGAAGAAGAATCCTGATAGTAAACTTTGGCAGGTAGCTAAAAGCGTAGACCAGGTGAATGGAAAGACTGTCTTTGATGCAGTTATGCTTAATGATAAAACAGCTAAATCCGTATTTAATCATTACATAAAAATGCTTGGTGAAGGACTTGTAAACATTGCCAATTCGCTTCGCCCAGAAGCAATCATTCTCGGCGGTGGAGTATGCGCGCAGGGTGAGGTTATTTTAAAGCCACTTAGAAAGTTTGTTGCAAAATACTCATTCGGAGACGGGCCTATGGTAGACATTCTAACCGCAAGCCTAAAAAATGATGCCGGAGCGATAGGCGCGGCGGCATTAGTTGAATGGGAAGAACAATTCCCGGTTTAAAAAACGCAATATATAAAAGGAAAGGCCTCCATTTAACGATGGGAGCCTTTTTTTGTTAAGATAGGTAAGCTTTGTCTAGAGCTAGCACTGCTTCATAGTAAATCTCGCATAGCTTATAAAAATGCTCTACGGGATAAAACTCGTCCGGTTCGTGCATTTTAGTGTCTACCCCGGGGAACGTCGCTCCGAAAGCTACGCAGTTGGGTAGCTCTTTTGCATAAGTCCCTCCGCCAATTCTAAGCGGAAGGCTAGCATAATCCCCGGTCACTTTTCTGTAAACGCTTAAAAGCGTACTAACTAACTTGTCATCGTCGCTTTTAAATAGCGAATTGTGGTTAGAAAAGATATCTACTGTTACATTCTTTCTAGATAGCGCATTAATTATATTCTTGCAGTTTGATGAGTAAGGCCTACGAATGTCGACAGTTAAAATGAGTTTATCATTTTTCATTTCTACCATTCCTACGTTCATTGTTAGAGCTCCGCTTTCGTCTTCTAAGTCTAGACCGAACTTAGCGCGGGCTCTAACTGAAGAGAGAAGCGCGCAGTAAGCACTTTCCTCGCATGGCAAAAGCGAGCTAATCAGAGAAAGCAGTTTAGCCGCAGCGTTATCTCCCTTTTCAGGGCATGAGGCGTGAGCTGCAAGTCCGCGAGAAGAAATAATGTATTCACCTGTAGAAGAAATAATGGAAAACTCAGCCGGAGTATAGCCGCTTTCTGCGAGAGTCAAAGCAACTTTTTCGGTCCTAAACAGCATTTCAGGCGACTCTAAAGACTGAATGAAAGAAAATAGGGAAGAAGAACTAGGAACTCGCATCTCAGCGTAATTAGGCACAATATTCGGCCTAGTGCCACTTCTAAAATCTGAAACGAATTCGCTTAATCCCTTAATAGGCACTGAGATTTTTAATTGAAGTATTCCTTTTTCGCTCGCTACAACTGGGAAGTCTGCGTCCGGTGTAAATGATGCAATAGGCACTTCGTTAGATTTAACGTAGTGTTTAATGCAACTGCTGCCGTTTTCTTCATTAAATCCTACTATAAGGCGCACTCTACCGCTAAGCTTTATGCCACTTTCTTTTATTCTTTTTAAAACGTGAAGGCAAGCTACAACCGGGCCCTTGTCATCACTGACCCCGCGCCCGTATAGATTGCCGCCGTCTATTTCTAGTTGAAAAGGGTTAGTGCTCCAACCGGCCCCAGGAGGAACTACATCAAGATGTCCTAGAATGCCTATGAGTTTTTCGCCTTCGCCTGTTTCAGCCCAGGCCGCGTATCCTTCGTCCTCTCCGCAGTTTAATCCATAGCTTTTTGCTTTAGTTAAAAACCATTCTAGAGCCTTTCTGCTGCCAAGCCCAAAAGGCGCCTTAGGCTTAGCTTCGGCGCAAACTGTGTCTATAGCGATTATTTCAGCTAGATCGTTTATCATGAATAATACCTCTTTTTCTTAGCTTAAAGCTTTTGATTAGGCAAAAAAATATTAGCATAAGCTAGGCGCTTCAGTCAATAATGCGACCGCCTAGAAGGGGCGATTAAAGCGCAGCAAAAAAACATAAAACACTGATAGGCAGCACCAAACAAATATACAAAAAAGAATAAGAAAAATAATTTAAAAAATATATTGACATCAAATAATGCGTTGAATATAATAAACTCCGTAAAAAACCTGCAAGTAAAACGGGTTAAGGTATCCTTGGAGAGAACAACATGTCTAACAAAAAAAGCGATTACATTATTTGCCCCAAATGCGAACTGAATTATATTCTTAAAAAAGATATGTATTGTCCGGTATGCAAAGCGGAGATGGGAATAGGCGATGCAAGCTTTTTGCTTCCTGACGAAGAGGATGAAATCGAAGCAAGACTTTGCCCTATATGCAAAACTAATTACTGCGATGAAGATGAAGAAATGTGCATCGAATGCAAAGCAGAAATGTCAAGGAAAGACGGAATGGAAGAGCCTGAAGACACCTGGGACGTTGATGCAGAAGACGAAGTAGTAGATGATGTTGATGACGAACTTGACGGAGTATCTATTGCTGATTTTGAAGAAGAGGAAGAAGAGCCTTTAGACGAGACTGAAAATTATGTCGGAGAAGAGGAAGAGGATGACTTTATAGATGGCAACCCTGACGACTTCGATGACAGCGAGGACTTTGATTCAGATAGCGACGGACCGGAAGAGGATATCTAAACAGGTATCTTTGTTATTAATGATAATTAAAAAGAAACCTTATGCAAATATTGACAGGCATAAGGTTTTTTGTTAAATTGCTCACCTTGAAGCGTAATAAAAGTGACTCAATAGTCTTGATAAGATTTCGCTTTTATATTAAACTTTAATGGACTTTTGTAAATGAGGTTTTTATGGACGACAAACTGCTAAATATTTTCAATCAGTTTAAAGTAGACGGAGAAGCATATGACATAGTGCCTTTTGGCAATGGACTGATTAATAAGACTTTTATCGTTAAAACAGATGTTAAGGATTATTTGCTTCAGCGTGTCAACTCATATGTTTTCAGAAACGTAGATGCCCTTATGAGAAATATATATATCGTTACTACACATCTTCGCAACAAGCCGAAGACGACTTTGCATGTGAGAAAAACGATAAATCATAAGATTTTTGTGTGCGAAGACGGGGTGTACTATAGGCTCTATACCTTTATAAAAGGCACTCGCTGCTATGAAAAACTGGATTGTCTGGATATGGTGTATAAGATGGGCGCTGCGTTTGGAGAGTTCCACTCGGATCTATCAGACCTAGACTCAATTTTAATTGCAGAAACAATTCCCGATTTCCATAACACGCCAAAGCGCTATGACAACTTAATAGAATCAGTAAAGGTAGATATAGCCGGAAGAGTTCCCGAGTGTCTAGATGAGCTGAATTATATAATGAAGAATAAAAAGAACATCTCAATGATTATGGACGGACTTAACAGCGGCGAGATTCCTCAAAGAATAGTGCATAATGACCCGAAAATTAACAACGTGCTGTTTGACGAAAATACTGGGGACGTTAAATGCGTAATCGACCTTGATACTGTTATGCCAGGAAGCTATCTATTCGATTACGGAGACGCTCTAAGAAGTTTATTTACAGGCGAGATGGAGTCAAGTCTAGATAGCTCTAAGCTCAAAGTCG
>JAGCYK010000020.1 GCA_017960845.1 Clostridia bacterium
AATATCTATCATTTATATTTATCCGTCTCAATCTATTATTAACAATACTAGGCTATTCAGTCAAATCTTAAATTGTCTTTTTATAATCTTCAGCCCAGTTTTTAAGTTCTTCAGCATTCTTTAATGACACCGAAGAAATGCCTTCACTTCCTGACAAACGAGAAATTTCATTTAGTATGCCTATATTATCCAGTTTCGTAACCGTCGTACTGGTTGAGTCATTACCTGCGGACTTTTCAATGTAATAATGAGTATCCGCCATAGATGCAATTTGAGCGAGGTGCGTTACGCAAACAACCTGGTTTGTTCTTGATATAACGGCAAGTTTCTTTGCTACTTCAAGGCCAGTGTTTCCGCTTATTCCACTATCAATTTCATCGAAAATCATAGTTTCGGCAGATGAATACTTGCTCGCAACTACTTTTAAAGCAAGCATAAAACGAGACATCTCACCGCCAGAAATGATTTTTATTAAAGGAAGTAATGGCTGGCCGGGGTTCGGCGATAAAAGAAACTCAACATCGTCTGCCCCATTAGAACCAATCTTATTCTCTATTTCCTCCCTTAGTGGAAAGTCAGCAAAGGCAATAGAAAAAGAAGGTTTTTTAAACCCGAGAGTGCTTAGCTCTAGGAGGATATCCTTTTCAAATTTTTCCGCATTCTTTTTTCTTATTGACGAAGCCTTTTTACTCAGATCAAAAAGTTCATCAAGGCATTTTTCCTTTTCGGATTGAAGTAATTGGTATTGCTCGTCCGCGTTAGAAAGAAAATCATATTCTGTTTTAAGCTTTTCAAGCTTTTTATCTAGTACGTCAAGTGCGCCGTATTTGTTCTTTATATTTCTAACGACTGCGAGCCTTTTTTCTATTTTATCTATATCCTCTTCATCAAGTAATGACGAGCGCATTAAATCTGATATAGTAGCCGAAATATCTGCAATTTCTATTTCGGCATTTTCAATTCTAGAGTAAAGCTCAGCAAATTCAGAGCCAAAACTATGAAGAGAATATAAGGATTTGATTGCTTCATGCAGTTTCTCTATAGCGCCGTTTTCACTATCTAAAGCTGACGAGGAACTCTCTAGAGATGCACGGATTTTTTCCGAATGCATTGCTTTTGATCTTTTTTCTAGAAGCTCTATTTCCTCATCCATAGAAACGTTCGCTTTCTCTATTTCTTCTATTTGATATTTCAGCATATCTAGGCGAATAAGCCTATCGGAAGCATTCCCTATCTTTTCTATATTCTTCTTTATTTCGGATAAATACTTGACCTTTGCTGCTATTAAAGCAAGTAGCTCTGAAAGCTCAGCGCCGCAATAACCATCAAGGATAATCCTATGTTCTTTTTTCCTAGCTAAAATTTGGTATTCATTTTGCCCGCATATATCTACTAGATTAGACATAATGCTCTTTAGCATACTGGTAGTTGCCGCGATTCCATTGATTCTTATTTCATTCTTTCCGTCAAGGCTAAACTTTCTTCTTACAATCATCTCTCCGTCCGGGCAATCAACTCCGTAATCGTTTAGGATTTCTTTTATGGAATCGTCAAATGAAAAATAGCCTTCGACAAAACCATTTGTTTCGCCGTAGCTAAGCATCGTCTTATCATACCTGCCACCTAAAAGTAGCATCAAAGCATCAACAATTATGGATTTTCCTGCACCCGTTTCACCCGAAAGAACATTAAAGCCTTCGCTTAACTCTATTTCAGCTGAAGATACTATAGCAAGATTCTTTATAGTCAGCCTATTAAGCATTTTAAAGCATATCCCTCAATCGATCCGCAACGGATAAAGCAGCGGCATTGTCGGGAGTAATGACAAGCACCGTGTCGTCACCCGCGATAGTCCCGAGAATCTGTAGTCCGCGCTGTCCGTCTATACCGGCCGCTACCGTCTGAGCACTTCCCGCAAGTGTTTTTATTACGACCTGGTTTTGTGCCGTAACAATATTTACAACAGCATTTTTGTAAATGTTCGAAATGTTCGATGAGTAATTATTATCGAACATTCCATCGTATGTATATCTTAAAACTCCGCCGTAAAGCCTTTTTACAAGGCCGAGTTCTTTGATGTCTCTTGAAACTGTCGCCTGAGTCGCATTATATCCGTTATTGCTAAGCTCGGCGGCAAGCCCCTCTTGCGTGTCTATGGGCCTAGAGTTAATTATTTCGAGTATTTTCAGTTGCCTTGCATTTCTTGCCATAATTACATTAATACTCCTCTTTTTTTCCGACTAATTTCATTTTTATTTTTTCATAGAAGCCCGGGCTGTTAAGATATACGAACGGGCAATCGTAATTACATTTTTCAACAAGAACTTTCTTAGCAGGAGCAACAATCCTTCCGTCCACCACTAGTGATGCATCTCCACTTACTTCGATTGTTACCTTTTCGTCTGGAGAAATAACGATTGGACGGCTAGTTAGAGAGTGTGCGTTTAGCGGCGTAAGCAGCATGCACTCTGATTTCGGGCTGACAATTGGCCCACCAGCAGAAAGCGAATAAGCAGTCGACCCAGTTGGGCTACTTACAATATATCCATCTGCTCTAACCTGACCTAAAAGTTCATTTCCAATGCTAACAGACATCGGAATAGCTGAACCTATCGCATTCTTGTTAATTGCAACATCATTTAGTGCGACATAAGCCATTCCGTCCTGACGGGCAGTAATCAGCATTCTGTGATAAACCCTGTATTTTCCTTTGACAAGATGCTCTAGCGCCTTATCAAGCCCTTTTAGTGAGGTTTCGGTCAAAAAGCCTACAGTGCCCATATTAACGCCAAGAAGCGGCACATTGTGAAAAGCACAGAACTTGAATACCGAAATAATAGTGCCATCGCCTCCAAGCGAGATTACGGCATTTATTGCCTGGTCAGAAAAGGTCTCCACATCCGGAAACTGCTCGGCATATTCTTTCCAAACACAAGGAGTTGCGCCGAGTTCTTTAATCTTACTTATGAGCCCTTTTGCTACGGTTAAATCTTTATCGCAATTGGGATTAGGAAAAACGCCTATTTTCATAGTTAAATAATACCTTCTTTTGCATAATTATTCAATATTTTATTCATAAATTTTTTATTTTGTTTTGAGCATCGTTTTATTTGTACATTTGTAAATGATGTGAGACCGAAAAGTTAAAAAAGTATGGGATGAATTTGCTATACTTAATGTATTGGGAGAGAGGGCGTAGCCCGAACGGA
>JAGCYK010000021.1 GCA_017960845.1 Clostridia bacterium
CAGTTCCAGAATTATATTTCATTGCATAAATATATTTATTTCCGTTTTTAAAAGTATATATTTCTGAGTCAGATGTGTTTATTTGCGCCCTAGACTTTTCGCCATCGATTTGTTCTATAAACATAACTTTATCGTTTATATAACTAGTAACTCTATGATTTGAATCATTAAGAGTATTTGCTATAAAGTCTTCATACTTTTTAAGAGCATTTTCTTTACTTTCATTGCAAGCACTTAAAGTCAATACTATTGACGCAAGTAGTATAGTTAATGCGATTGCAATCAAGCTTTTTGCTTTTTTCATTGTGCATTCTCCCTTATTACTAAAGCTATTCTATGTTGATTATATTATAAATCCAGTTAATATTTTACGCTTTTTAGTGAAAATTATCAACAAAGGGAAGGTGGCTTTTGATAAACTGTTTCAAACACGAAAAAGTAAAAAATATAATTAAAAAAACTTGATGCATGATATGTTAAAGCATCAAGTACACTTTGGTCGAGGCGACGTGATTCGAACACGCGACCTCATGGTCCCGAACCATGCGCGCTACCAACTGCGCTACGCCTCGTCAACATATGCAATTTTACTTTAAACGGGCGCAGTTTGTCAAACAAAGATAAAATGTCATTTTCTAAAATGCTGGAGTGGTAGCAGATTTAAGAGCTTTTTTATAGTTGGTAAAATAATTGCTTTTTTTAGGTCTATTATTGTATAATTTTTTAGTAATTTGAAATCATTTTAGCTCTAAAAAGGAGACTTATGGCAGAAACCCCTAACAAAAGAATACTAAGCCGGGTAGGGATTGGGTCTGAAGATAGAGACATCTATTCTACTGAAAATCTTCCTGCATCAATCTGGAACTCTTTAAAGATTACTTGGTCAGGCCAGTTCTCAAGACTGGTTATTCTTGGGCTTATGGCGTTAGTATTAATGATGCCGGCTGTTGTTTGGGTTTTCGTTGCTGTAACAATGGCAACAAACGTAAGCACGGTAGTGCCATATAACTTATTTGATTTTATGGGATACGTAAGCCCGACTGCGGCTATAGAGGGACTTAAAACCGCAGAGATTATAGGGAATATGGAATACTACAAGAATGCTATGTTTGAGTTTTCCATAATGATTCCGCTTATCGGCATAGGTTCAATCGGACTGGGAGGTCTAGCTTATACATCAAGATTATTACTAAATAAAGATTATAGCGGGATATTTAAAGGTTTCTTTGTTGGAATCAAGTATACCTGGCTTCCTGCGCTTTTAACGGGCATTATATCCGGGGCAGCATTGTTCCTAATGATTTTCTGTCTCTATGTTTTTGATGCATTCGCTCTTAGTGTTGTAGCTAAAATATTTGCTCTTATCGGCTCCATTCTTATCTTTGCGGTGACCACCGTTTTTGAAATGTATGCAATTATGCTCAGTGCTACATATAAAATGAAGCTTAGAAAGCTATTTGCAGACAGCTTAGCGTTTACTTTCGGGTGTCTTGCACACAATCTTCTATGGCTCCTATTCGTAGGGATTATCGTTGGTCTTACGGTATTAGTATATTACGTTCTTCCTACATTCTTCCTCGGAATATGGGTTGTAATCTTTATGGTTGGGGACTTCTTCCTTGTATCTCTATTTATGATTATTTCGCACTCAAGATTTGATATCTATATAAATGAACAGGGTAGCGTTAGATCTAGAGACGCACAGTTGCAAAAAGAAATGGCTGCGCGCGAAAGAAATCGTCAAGCTCGGCTTGCTAGTAAAGCAGCCGGAGAAAAGCCGAAACAAAAGCAGCAAGCTACTAAGTTTGTTAATCCTAAGAAAAAGAAAAAGGAAGCTACTACTCAAACAAACGCAGAGCAAAAACCTTTTGTGAGCGCTAAAAAAGGTGGATATAGTGAAGCTGAACTTGCGCAAATGGAAGAAGACAAAAAAGCGGCTCTTTCAGCATCTCCGGAGGCTTCTGAGGATTTTGATGCTTCAGCATATGAATCAGATTAATAACCACTTTAAAGCGCAATCTTTTAAGTTAGAAACCAAATGGAGAGATTTTTCTTTGAAATAATCTCTCTTTTTAATTATAATGAAGAAAATTCATGACTAAATAAAGCGGGTAATAAAAAATGAATCCTGAAAAGTCTTTTAGAAATTATCTCAACGAAAACCTCAAATCCAAGCGGATAAAAGCTGCAGATTTAGAGGATGTAATTAAAGTCATGTATGAAAAGTGGCTTCATGCTCCGAACGCAGAACTAGGCGGCGAAACGCCATATGAGTTTTTTACCACATCATCTGATTCCAAAAAACTGCTTGAGGCGGCTCTTGAAACAATTAGAGACGGAGGAGAGCCGGATGCTCTGATCGGAGAAAGGCTGACCGAACTAGACGGGGCAAGGGATTATCTGCTTCGCATCCTAAAGAAGGGTGATGCCTATCAAAAAAGATATGCCGCTAAAGTGCTTTCTTCCAAAAAAATGCTCCCCATAAGTAGATTTCTAGATATAGCGCTAGCTGAAGAAGAAGACGGCGAGCTTAGAGAGATTGTAATAGACGCTCTAAAAGAATCAGCTGACATTATAACAAACGAGCTTTATTCCCGGGCATTTAGTGCTAACATAGAGAGCAAAAAAATAATTGCTGAAATAGCTTCTAGCTCAGCTAAAGGCGACGACAGGTTCTTAGAGCTTGTAACTGAAATAATGTACTCTGGGGAAGTGGCCTTTGCCGCGCATATGTTCGTGCGATACGGAGACGAAAGAGCGGTATACGTAATGTTACCGCTTATCCAGACTGCTGATTACGCCGATTACATAGAACTTCGCAGTGCTGTTATTAGCCTGGGAGGAGAAGTGGAGGAAGAAAGAGATTTCTCTGACGACGAAGTTAGGGCGGAAATAAGCTTTAAAACAAAAGGCCAGTCCGAAGAATAATTAGCTTATTAAGCATTGTATAATTATTGCCAACAATACATCTCAATGATATAATTTTAGATATGGATACTACGTTTAACACCAAATCTTTTGAAAAAAGAATATACGAAAAATGGACCAAAAACGGTTATTTTAAGGCAAAAGTAAACAAAGAAAAGCAGCCTTTTACCATTATGATGCCGCCACCTAATATTACCGGACAGCTGCATATTGGGCATGCTCTTACAATGACCGTTCAAGACAGCATCATTCGATATAAAAGAATGAAGGGCTTTGAAGCGCTTTGGCTTCCTGGCACAGATCACGCTTCCATTGCAACCGAAGTCAAGATTGTTGATAAAATGGCTGAAGAGGGCATCACCAAAGAACAGCTCGGCCGTGAAGGCTTTTTAGAGCGCGCTTTTGAGTGGAAAAAACAGTACGGCGGAAGAATCGTTGAGCAGCTTAAGCAGCTTGGCTCTTCCTGCGACTGGGATAGACTTGCCTTTACAATGGACGATAATCTTTCTAGAGCAGTAAAAGAGACATTTGTTCGCTACTACGAAAAAGGTTGGATTTACCACGGAGCAAGAATTGTAAACTTATGTCCTCATTGCAAAACCGCAATTTCCGATGCGGAAGTTGAGTACGAAACCGAAGAGGGACATCTTTGGCATATAAGGTATCCGGCTGAAGATGGCGGAGAGGGAATTATTGTTGCTACCACTCGTCCGGAAACGCTTCTCGGAGATACAGCAGTAGCCGTTCATCCTTCTGACAAGCGTTATACTAAGCTTATAGGGAAGAATCTCATTCTTCCTTTAATGAATAGAAAAATCCCCGTTGTCGCAGATAAATATGTAGATAAGC
>JAGCYK010000022.1 GCA_017960845.1 Clostridia bacterium
AGTTAATTAATTAATCTTTTGATTTCTTTTCTTTCTGTTCAACTTTTAAAACGCCATCATAGTAACCACATTTCGGGCAGATATTATGAGGTTTAATAAGTTCGTGACACTGGGGGCACTCAGTAAGTGTTACCGGTGAAACCTTCCACTGTGAATATCTTGTATTACTTCTCTGCTTAGACTGCTTTCTCTTAGGTACTGCCATAAAACACGCACCTCCTTTAATCTCACTTGCAGTAGTTATTATATTAAATAATAATTCTTATTGTCAACAAAAAAACCTTGTCAAAAGTCTTTCTTGATTGTCTTTTAATCCTGTTTTAGGAAAGGTATTCTACTTGTTCTTTAAGCAATGAAACGGCCTGCTTTTCATTCATTTCGAAAAGTTTATCTATCGCATAACCGAGTTGTTGCTGACGGCTACCGGTATTATGCGCATCCGAGCCGAAAAAGTGAACCATTCCCTTTTTAATCATTTTATTAACTCTTTTAGGCTGGCTTAAAATGAACGAAGCATTAGTTTGAATAAGCACGCCTGCCTTAACCATCTTTTTAAGATCCCAGGAAGACACATAATCTAAATACCTTTCTATATGCGCTAGAACAGGAATAAGCTTTAGACTGTCAATCATATCAAGCACTTCGCTCATCATGTTCTTTGACCAGTTAAAGAACGGCATTTCTATTAAAATGAGATTCGTTCCGTCAATTGCCAGTTTTTTTATGCTCTCTGAGTGGCTTATGCCCATATAATATGCTACTTCTGCGCCTAAACGCAGCTTAGGAAAGTTATACTCTATTCCGGATAAATACCTGATTAACTTATTAAAAGCATACTCACGCTCGGAAATGAACTGCTTTAGCTCCATACTTTCCGCATAAAAGTGCGATGTTAAAAAAACCTCATCAATCCCCTGCATTGCTGAGGCTCTTAACATTTTTTCTGATTCGAAAATGTCCGCACTTCCGTCGTCAATTCCCGGAAGCATATGCGAATGAAAGTCTATTATATAGTTAGAGTTTTTCATAATACAAATCTAAAACAATGTTTTTGACGCTGTCTTCATCAACGTACCACTCGTAGTATTTTTTACCTGTGTTGCCTTCTTCCCAGTAGTGATAACCGACTCCGTCAGGAACAAAATACCCATTAAACCTATAATCCTTTAAATTTTTGTATACATAATTTATATGAGTAATAGTAAGGTCTGTATCTATGTTATTAGCTTGCTTTAATGTTTCTTCTGTAATTTCGGTATTGATTCCGTGCTCTTTTACTCTTCTAAGATAGCTCTCCATAAAGTTCTTTTGTCTATTCATTCTGCCGAGGTTAGTTCCATCTCCGACTGAGCTTCTTGCTCTAATATACTTTTCAGCGTTTTCTCCGGTTAAAGTAACTGTAGTGCCGGGAATCCAAGTCGGGTCAAGTGAAGTTAAATCGGCTTCAGTATCCAGAGTAATAGGAACTCCGTCAACTAAATCAACGAAATAGCCAATAGCATCCATAGAAATAGCAACATAATAATCTATGATGTCATAGTTTAAAAATAGTGTCGTTACTGCATCTCTAGTGTTCTCGCATCTCTGTTTACTGGTTCCGCCATAAGCGTGAGAGAGACATATCTGCATTTCAGTATATTTGTAATACTTTCCAATAGTATTGCTATATACCCAGGCATACACCATAGAATCTCTGTTTATATGAACAATTGAGAAAGATTCGGTGTCTTTGTCTACTACTACAAGCGCTAAAAAGTCGCTCTGCTCAGAGCCTTGAGCCTGCATATCGCCATACTTATCTATACCCATTACAAGATATGTGGTTACGTCTTTTTTGAGATATCTTTCCCCATCAATATCTACAACCTTCATGAGTTTGTTTATATTCGATGGATGAGAGTCTTCACCACTCGTATAGTTGTATATAAAGGCAATAACAAAGAGCGTGGCAGCTGCTAAAACAGCTGCCACTGATATCAGAATAGTAATAAACCTTCTACCGAAAGAATTCAAATTATTCTCCCTTCTTGATGTTAAGTCTTGCCTTTCTGTAGCCAACGGTAGCAAGTCCGTTCTGGTACATTTCTTCAGCTGTATACTTAACGATCTCTTTGTCTTCAGGTGTTACGGAAGGAGCTCCGCACTTGTCTGTAAGAATGTCTCCGAGGAAGCTCTCAGCATACTTACGTGCCATGCTGTTTCTAACAACGATAGTTGGCTTCTCTCTGGATACTTTCTTCAATTTTCTTTCGTCATATTTGTCTTCAATGACACACTTAACCTGTATTGCAAGGTTCTTAGCGCCACATCTGAACTTAACAATTACCTTGTTCTTATATTTGAATACTTCATTTGAGAATTTCTCATTTGACTTGATTCCGTCATATGACATTACGATGCCTCTGAACTTCTTGTAGTCCTCAATTGTTGTATCACCAGCCATAATTACCTTTGCGGCAAATGACTTCTTCATGTAAGGAACCATTTCATCCTGAGGTTCAACGCCAGCAATAATAGCATTGAATCCTTGGTCGTATTCATTTAACTTCTTTGCAGGTCTTGCAGGAACAGGCTTAGCTTCCTCAGCGGGAGCTTCTTCAACGGGAGTTTCCTCAGCGGCAACTTCCTCAGCAGGAGCCTCTTCAGCGGGAGCTTCTTCAGCAGGAGCTTCTTCTACTGCCGGCTCTTCTGCTGCTTCTTCAGCTGCTGCCTCTTCAACAGGAGCTTCTTCTGCTTCTCCGCTTTCTTCGATGCTATCTGCCCCTGCGCCTGTTCCTTCTTCTCCGTTTGGGTCTGAAGGTCCGTTGTCTTTATTCTTTTTCTTTTTAAGAAGGAAAATGAGGAGTAGAATGTTAGCGATTACTAATGCTACGATGATAGGAATCATCCAGAATACCCATGCGGGTACGCCGTCTTCAGGCTCGGGCTCGGGCTCAGGCTCGGGCTCAGGAATTACTTCTGTCCATCTAGCATAAAGTGTTGTATTTGCAGTGATTGCAGTATTGAAGTCGAATGCATTTCCACCAGTAGCACTTGTATACCATCCACTAAAAGTATATCCGTCTCTAGTAGGATCTGCAGGGCGAGTTGCTCTACTTCCTGATGCAATTGTTTGTGCGGCAGGTGCAGAACCGCTTGCGCCGTTAAGATTGAATGTTACAGTGAACTGCTGTGTCCATCTAGCATAAATTGTTGTATCAGCATTGATTGCGTTATTGAAGTTGAACTGGCTGCCACCAGTAGCTTGTGTATACCAACCTGCAAACACATATCCGTTTCTAGTAGGATCTGCAGGACGAGTTGCTCTTTCACCAGCATTAACAGTCTGTGGTGCAATACTTCCGCTCGCGCCGTTAAGGTTGAATGTTACAGTATACTGAACAACGGGATCTGCTGAAGGCTCTCCGAAAGGAACGTCGCCAAGGTCAAGAACCATAACCGGGCAGAAGTGATCAAATCTAACCGTCATTGTTCCGTCAGTAGCGTAATTAATGTTGTTCTTTTCGATTGTCTTCCATACATTGTCTACCATATATACAACCGCAGGCTTAGAATCAGCCAAAAGGTCTGTAGAGAATGTTACGTCAATGTAAGAGCCGCTAGTATTGAGGAAAGCTGCATATGCATCAAGGCTTATATCCAAAATGTCAACAAAAGCGAAATATGAATCGTCTTTGTTTGCATCATATGCTTTAGCGAGTGCTTTTAGTCCATCAATAGCAAGTTCGCCGATACCGGAACCCTTTGTATAGAGTGCAGTAACGGTTTCCTTAATAGAACTGATTCTTTCAGCAGTTTCTCCGCTTCCTGATGTCTTTGTTATAGTAAGGTCATCAAGCGTAATTCCCGGATAAACAACTCCGTTTTGGTATGCAACAGCACCGGTTACCTCAATTCCCTCAACTGTAGGAGAATCATCCGGAGACGGGTCCGTCGAAGGAGACGGGTCTACCGAAGGAGACGGGTCCGTCGAAGGAGACGGGTCTACCGAAGGAGACGGATCCACGGAGGGAGACGGGTCTACTGAAGGAGAAGGGTCAACCACCGGTGAAGGATCAATTGACGGAGAAGGATCTACGCCTTGAGCGAAAGGTCTTACTGCCGTCCCTAACGATAAAGTAAACACTATTACCGTTATAAAGAGCAAAATGGATAATAAAAATCTTCTTTTCTGCATCATTTTATTCCTCTTCCTTAACACTTTCGATTAATTGTTTTCACGTTTTGTGTAATTTTTATAACTGTACGATGCTCCGCCAGTGTAAAATCCGTTATATACAAATCCGAGCACCTTTACATTCGAGTAACTAAGTTGACGAAGCGCCTCAACCAATTCTCTACGTTTTGTCTTGTTGTGTCTTACAACTATAACAATTCCATCGAGCAGTTTTGAAACGACAGCTGCGTCTGAAACCGCAAGGACGGGAGGCAAATCACAAAAGACATAATCGAAATCCGAAATAACCACATCCAAAAATTCTTTCATTTTTTCTGAGCCAAGAAGCTCTGAAGGATTCGGAGGAAGGTCTCCGGCCGTAGCTACGTAGAAATTGTCATCTAGCCCGCTAGGTTTTATTGCCCCATCTTCTCCTTTTGAAAGGAAATTGGATAGCCCTGGCACCTGCTCAATAGATAATTTTTCCGAAACAGACGACCTGCGAAGGTCACAGTCCACTAGAAGCACTTTGGATCCTTTCTTTGCAATTGAGTAGCAAAGATTGATCGCAGTATAGCTCTTTCCGTCTCCTGGGAGCGAACTGGTAACACCTATTACCTTCGCACCGCCTCTTTTGTCCGGAAGCGAGAACTCAAGATTTGTTCTGAGCAAATTGTATGCTTCTTTGACTGCAAAATTCAATTCCTCTCCGATGGAGGCGTCAACTGTTTTCTTGTCTTTTTTCAACTTGTCACTCATTACCTTGTGTTTTTGTCATATACCCCTTCTTGTATATGCCCTTTAGTATATCCCCCCTTTTATTTTACCAACTATTTATTATCCTTCTTATCTTTCGTTTCGTAATAATCGTAATAGCTGTATCTATGGTATCCCTTCTTTCTGCTTATTCCGCGGATTGAATCCGGAACTACCGCAAGAAGAGGAATCTTTCCTTCAAATGAATTCTTAAGATAATCTTCGCTAGATATTGTATCGTTGTAGTAGTAAATGAAGAATAGAACTACTCCGGCTAGCACCACTCCACCTAAAAAGCCAAGGAGCGTTAGCGACGGAAGATGCCTGGGCACCTTTTCAGCAACCTGAGCTTCGTCTACGCTCTTAACGGATGTTCCTTCAACTATATCCGAAATGGTAGTGCGGGCTATCGTTGCAATAACGTTAACAATGAATATGGCCTCTTCGGGATTAGCGCTCTGCATCTTTATTTCGAAAATCTCAGTAGAGTTAACTGATTGAACGTCAATCTTTTTAATGAGGTTTTCGTAGCTGTATTTGTATCCGTCTTCATGACCGAAATACTCTGCGCTATAACCATCTTCTGCAAGAGCCGGATAGTAACGGCCGATGTCGTTGCATCTTTCAGCAACTTTATCAAGGTTGGTTCTTGTTTCTATAATAATACAGTAAAGATCTACGATAGATCTAGCTGCGCTTAAGTCACCCGAAGTAATCTGTTTGATGCTAGACATAGCATCGCTGAATGAAGTGCTGTTGTTTACATACATCATTGCACTTGCGGTGTATTCCTGAACTGTAAAAACAAGCATTCCAGCAAGTGTACCTCCGGCAACAATAAGTCCTGCTACTAGAAGTATCAGCCAATGCTTTAGATAATACATCAGCAATTCAATAATGTTTATAGATTCTCTAGTTGAAGCGTTTTCGTCCATCTCCACTTCCTTTTGGATTGAGATATTCTCGTTTGATAGCAACAAACAAAAATATCACTATATAGTATTATACATTTTAGCAAAATATAATTGCAAGTATTTATTAAAAAATATGATGGCAAATATGATATAAAATGTGAAAAAAACTACAAAATTTATATGTGGTGTATGCGAATTGTATGATTTTAGTCAATTTCTATAAGTTCATAGGCTCTAGAACCAAATCCGTGATTTTCAGCCACCTCTATAGTGTAAAGCCCATTTCTTGAATTGACTCTTTCCATAAATGTATCTCTGCCCTTATCCTCTGAAGCTTTAACCAGATCAATGCAGGCCTGATCAATTGCAACTGGGTCAAGTGAAGAAAGGATTCCTATATCTTTCATGCAAGGGTCTTCAGCCACTTCGCAGCAGTCGCAGTCAACAGAAAGATTAACCATTACATTTATAAATGCCATATTACCGTGGAAAAAAGTGACAACCGAACTAGCTGCATCTGCCATAGCTGCAAGAAAATCATTTTGCTTTGCATGCTCATCCCATACCCTATTTTGATCTTTGGTTTTTCCAGCAGAGTGAATAAAACTCTTTCCTTCGCTTGAAGCGCAGCCGATCGAAAGCTGCTTAAGCGCTCCGCCGAATCCTCCCATAGGGTGACCTTTGAAATGAGATAGAACTAGCATTGAGTCGTATGAAGCTAGGTTTTTCCCTACATAGTTTTGCTTTATAGCCTGGCCGTGCGGAACTTTTAGTGCTAGGTCCGGGCCTGATTCATCTAAAAGATCGAACGCGAAAATATCGCTCCAGCCGTGCTCTTTAATTAACTTTCTATGCTTAACGCTAGAGTTCCTTGCGCCCGGATATGCAGTATTGCATTCGACTACAGTTCCGCCTAGCTGGTCTATTATAGGCTTAAAAAATGCTGGTTTAATATAATTCTGGTTGCCTTTTTCTCCGCTATGAACTTTTACTGCAAGTCTTCCCGGAAGATCTTTGTTAAGCACATTAAACATCTTCACAACTGCTGAAGGCGAAATCTCTTTTGTAAAATACACTTTTGATTTATACATTTCTCTCACCCTATTTAGTTGTTTTAGCACTTCTATATCATTCTTTATTCTAAAACGTATAACTTAAAAAATGCTTAAAAAAACAACTAAACCCCTTATAATATATTTATATATTAGTTTAATGACAAACTGCGTATGAAATCCGAATCAACGAATTCCTGATTTTTCATATTTGCAAATAATACTTCTTTTTCTATCGAGTTAGATAGAGCCAAAGCGCTCTCTATCATTGTCTTATCTACTTTAATTCCGAAAATCTCACCCGCGTCTCCGTGCTGGCGCGTTCCAAGGAAATCGCCTGCTCCTCGTAGCTCGAAATCTTTTTCAGCGAGCATAAATCCGTCATTTATCTCTTTAAGTGCGCTCAGCCGGTCATTCGAAGTGTCAGAAACCAAAAAGCAATAAGCTTTCCTTCCGTCTCTTCCCACGCGGCCCCTAAGCTGATGAAGCTGGCTGAGTCCGAACCTTTCTGCGCCGAATATAACCATAGTAGTAGCATCTTTAACGTCCATTCCCACCTCAACTACTGTCGTTGAAACCAGAATGTTAAGATTAGAGCTAGCAAAAGCATTCATTACCAAAGCTTTTGCTTTTTCACTCATCCTGCCGTGAAGAAGTCCAATCTTTTCTCCTTTCATCTTCCCAATAGAAAGCTCTTCGTAAAGAGATAGAGCCGAAACTTCTTCATCATCGTCAATTCTCGGGCAAACAATATACGTCTTTTCGCCTTGGCGGCTCTTATTAACAATATAGTTATACATATCGTCAAGTTTAGATGTCGGAACAATCGAAGTTACTACATTGCTAGCTCCAGCTGGCTTTTCAGTTAATTTAATTGACTCGAGCTCTCCATATAAAGTTAGAGCCAGAGTCCGTGGAATAGGCGTTGCAGTTAAGACAATATTATCTACGCTAGTAGCTTTATTATCTAGTGAGCCCCTTTGGCATACCCCGAAGCGATGCTGCTCGTCGATAATAGTTAGCGCTAGCTTAGGAATTACAAGCGCTTCGTTTAAGAGCGTCTGCGTTCCTATTATAAGACAAGGCGTTCCCTCTCCTATAAGCCTGACCGCTTCAGCTCTTTCAGCTTTAGGGGTCGAACCTAAAAGCATTATAACAGGAATACCTTTTTCGCTAAAAAAATTTTTAGCGTTAACAAAATGCTGGTGAGCAAGAATTTCAGTCGGAATCATTATGCAGGCCTGATAACCGGACAGAACTGCCTCGTATGCTGCAAA
>JAGCYK010000023.1 GCA_017960845.1 Clostridia bacterium
CCTGAGCCCGGCGAGCAGCCTGAGCCAGGAGAACAGCCCGAACCAGGCGAACAACCTGAGCCTGGAGAGCAGCCTGAGCCTGGAGAGCAGCCCGAGCCAGGTGAGCAGCCAGAGCCCGGTGAGCAGCCAGAGCCCGGTGAGCAGCCAGAGCCCGGCGAGCAGCCTGAGCCTGGTGAGCAACCAGAACCCGGTGAGCAGCCAGAGCCCGGCGAGCAGCCTCAGCCCGGCGAGCAGCCTGAGCAGCCCGAACAGCCTGATGACAATCAGAACAATAACCAGGGTCAGCCTAGCAATACTTCGGGAGATGTTGTATATTCTTCAACCGAAACTATATACAATCCCACAACAGGCGAAAGCTCTCAATATGGAGATTCTTTGGTTGACTATTATGCGCGCGCACTCAACTCGTATATAAGCGGGGAGATGAGCGAAGCGGAATGGAATGTAATTTATCAGTACTACACTGCATTATTCAATAATATACCTGAACAAAGCGAGGCGGAGGAATAAATGGACGTTAAAGAAACAGAAAACATGACAGAAGAACAGAAAGTCGAATTTTTTTCACAAAGCGCAGGAAAGATTCTTAGTGAAATAAAAAAGGACATAGTAGGACAAGAGGACGTTGTAGAAGGAACAGTAATTGCCCTTGTCGCAGGCGGAAACGTACTGCTTGAGGGTGTTCCCGGAGTAGGAAAAACCAGACTTGTAAGATCGCTCGGACGGGCATTCAGCCTTCCTTTTTCCAGAATACAGTTCACTCCCGACCTTATGCCCGCTGACGTAACGGGAACTAATGTCATTGAAAAGGATGATAACGGAAAAACGTCTCTTCGTTTCCAGCCCGGACCTATCTTCAGCCAGATAGTTCTTGCCGACGAAATAAACAGAGCAACACCCAAAACTCAGTCTGCTTTGCTTGAGGCCATGCAGGAACACACAGTTACGGTAGGTGGTGACTCTAAAAAGCTCGATGAACCTTTCTTCGTGCTTGCAACCCAGAACCCCATAGAGCAAGACGGAACATATCCACTTCCCGAAGCTCAGGTCGACAGATTTATGTTCAAGCTTTTAATGGGCTTCCCTTCAATTGATGAACTTAAAGCAATCGTAGATATGACCCAGATAACCATGGACGAAACGGCAGAAGCTGTTGCGGATGCAGATACTCTTTTAAAGATGAGAGAAGTGGCAAAGGGAATACCTGTTATTGATGATATAAAGAGTTACACGATGAACTTAGTTGCAGCAACTCACGCATCGACAGAAGTTGCTCCTTCGTTCGTTTCTAAATATGTAAGACTCGGAGCCAGCCCTCGAGCTGCGCAGGCTCTAATCACTACCGCTAAGGTTCGTGCTCTCATGAAAGGTAGATATAATGTATCGTACAATGACATAAACGCACTTGCTTATCCGGTACTTCGTCATAGAATTAAATTATCATTCCAGGCAATCACCGAGAAATTAACTACGGACGATATTATTGGAATGCTTATCACGGAAATATCCAAGAAAAAGAGCATACCCGAAAGAATCAAGGACGCATTTACTAAGAAAGACTGATAGGAAAGAACTAGTAGAGAATGGGTAAAATCATAGACGACAATTTTCTTTCCAGTTTGGAGCTTGTTACTCTGGTAATTAAGGAGGCAAATGGCGGTAACCCCGGTGGTAACAGACTTACCACGGTTTATGGCTCAAGCACTGAATTTGCGGACTTTAGAGAGTATTTTCCCGGGGATGACATCCGGAGAATAGACTGGAATATATTTGCTCGGTTTGGCAAGCTTTTTGTCAAACAATTTTATGATGAGCGTCAGCTTCACGTAAAAATATATATTGATACGTCTTATTCTATGGCCCAGGGAGATCCTTTAAAAAGCGAGCTTGCCCTAAAAGTAGCCGCTGGAATAGGATATCTTGCCGTTGCTGCTATGGATAAAGTTTCATTTATTCTTCTTAAAGGCAACGAGAACGAGCTTCTTTGTCCGTCTATTGTTGGAAAGGATGCATTTTTAGCTAATGTTCAGTCGTTAAACGATGTGGTCTTTGATGGAGATACGAACCTTGAAGCGTCCATTAAATATGGCGGCGACCCTGGGTATGGCAACGGTCTATCAGTAATTATTTCGGATTTTCTTACCGACAGCGACTGGAAGGGAGCTGTAGATTATCTTAAATACAACAAAAGAGAGGTAGATCTCATTCAAGTTCTTAGCCCGGATGAGATTTCCCCGCTGTCATCAGGAAGGCTATCTCTACTTGATAGTGAAGCAGTTAAAGAAGATGACAAGCGTCACACTAGAATGGTTATAAACCGTTCAGCATTAATAGCATACGAAAAAGCGGTTAAATGGATGTACGCAGACATGAAAAATTTTGCCGCTAGCAGAGGAATTAGATTTATGCGAACTGTTTCGGACATGGCTCCTGAAAAAGTAATGCTTCAGCAGGCTACGGAGGCAGAGATACTGAGATGATGAATTTACTCACACCTTTCGGAATGTTTGCACTCTTTGGGATTCTTGTAATCATTATTATTTATATCATTAAGTCAAGATACGAAGAGCATTCCGTAAGTAGTACATACATCTGGCAGCTCAGTAAGAGATTTGCTAAAGGCAGAATCCCGCTATCTTCTTTCAATAGAATATTAGCGCTGATTCTCCTTATTTCTATGTTTATACTGCTAGCATTCATCCTTTCTTCGCCGTTATTTATGTTTGAAGGCGGTGCGACTGAGTATGTCCTCATGATTGACGGGTCCTGCTCAATGCAAATGATCGATGAAGAGGGCGTAACTAGATTCGAACGCGCAAAAGAAAAGATTACAGAGCTTACCGAGGAAATGGAAAGCGGAAGTATAGTTCACGTTATTTATGTCGGTGACAAGGCAAATGAAGTTGTTACCTCAGAAGACCCCGATGAGATTCAGTTCAAGATAAGAACGCTCAATCCAATTAATGCAAGATGCGATGAAGGCGGAGCAGTAGAAATAGCGAGTGATTTCGTTCAGAAAAACAATGACGCAGAAGTTATTCTATATACCGACTGCGATGCTCAAATAGATAATGTCGAAGTTGTCAATCTTGCCGGAGAAAACGACTTTAACGTAAGTGTTCTTGACCTAACTTACTCTGAAGGCGAGCGCGGATACGACTTCACTGCAAAGATTGGCTCTTACGGAAAGGACACGGTTGCTTATCTAGCACTTCGCCTCGACGGAAGAATCCGCGGAAGTAAGGAAATAGCCGTATCGGACGGAGAAGAGATAGATGTTGTTATAAACACAACTACTACAGAGTTTGACCGCGCCACCATTACCATTGAAATGGACGAAAATGACGAAGTGTTCAAAGACAATTTCCCCATCGATGATTCCTGCGAAGTTGTTAGGTCAACCGAAGGCACGAAAAAGATTCTTGTTTGCGGAACCGAAGTATTCTTCCTTCAGGGCGCTTTGACTGCAATCGGCGGCTACGAGATTACATATACCGATAAATATAACGGAGAAGAGGGATACGACTTATATATCTTAGACCGGCCTACTGAGGATAGTTATCCGGAAGATGGTGCTATTTGGGCATTTGCTCCTGAGTATTCGGTAAGCACATCTCTATATAATATTGACGAAGCCGTGAATGTAAAAGATATTAACAGCGGAGAGGTTGCATATCTAACCGCTTCGGAAAGCAAGGGCACAGCAAGTTCGCTGATTGTTCCCGCGTTAGCACATGCAGATATAGCAGTAAGCAAAATTAAGACCATTCAGGCCAAAACAGCGGCAGATATTGTCTTTGAGATTGCTTCGCGCACAGCAGTTGTAGCCGGGGCAAACGAGGATGGACTTAGAACTCTAACTTTTGCTTTTGATATCCATGACTCGGATCTACCGATTAAGATAGATTTCATCCCTATTATCAAAGGCTCGCTTAGATACCTTCTTCCCACAGTTGCCGACTCTGGAAAGGTTGATGTAGGTCAGCAGATTCGTCTAACGGTTCTTCCTATGTGCTACTCAATGTATGTTGAAGCACCGAGCGAGAAAATGGTAGCATACGACGTAAACACAGACTATATTGAAACAATCTTTAATGAGGTTGGCACATATACTATTACAGAAAACTTGAAAAAGGGAACAGCGACGTTTACAATCTATTCTCATCCCGAGTTCACAGAAATTAATATGCAAAGTAGCTGGAACGGAATAGTAATAGAAAGAAACAGCGGCGTTAAAGCGCAGACTGATTCCAAAATAGATCCCTCTATATACATAGTTATAGGGCTTCTTGCCGTATTATTGATTGAATGGGTGGTACATTGCCGTGAACAGTATTGAGATATCTTTCGAAAATCCTTATTTACTGCTGATTTTCCCGGCAGCACTTTTAGTGATACTAATTCCGTTTTTTGTCCTGCCTAAAAAGAGACGGTCAGGTATTAAGCGGCTTATTCCCGTGCTTCTCCATACAATCCTGGCTGCGCTAATGACTCTTGCTATAGCAGGCCTGACTTTTACCATAGTTAACCAGGAAGAGAACATCATTATTTTAGCGGACGTATCCGACAGCATGCGGCCTATGATTTCTACTGTTAGAGAAACCTGCCAGGAGATTAAGAATAATTCAAAAGAAACAGACCACATCTCTGTCGTAACATTTAGCGGCGGAGGAGAGCAGGTAGTTGACTTTGGCGGGGCTATCCCTGAAACGCTGGCTCAAAATGAAGAAGGCAACAATGCTACGGATATTTCTGAGGCACTAAACTACGCCGCGTCTTTATTCCCTGCAGGCTCTAAGAGCAGAATGATTGTCATCTCTGATGGTAAAATGACAGAAGGTAATGCTGTTGCAACGGCATCTGCCATTAAAGAAAACGGAATAAGGATTGACGGAATATATATCCCCACGACTGCGCTTAAAGGCGAGGCTCAGGTGTCTTCGTTTACTGCGCCTAAGTCAGTATTCAGCGAAACGGATTTCAGCATATCGGTAACTATTCAGTCAGAATGCGTTCAAGAGTGCCACTTAGTAGTTCGAGATGTTGCAAACGACCTTCTTAGCATGGATTTAATCCTTGAAAGGGGAATTAACGTTATAAGAGAAAAAGTCCAACTCAATGGAAACGGCTCGCATAGACTTAGAGCCGAAATAACCCCTGAAATGGATAGAATCGTTGACAATAACTTTATGGACGCATATGTAAATGTGGCCGAAAGAAGCAACGTTTTAATTGTAACGAATGCAACTGCTGAGAGTAATCTATTGAGGCAAGTTCTATCTCAAACCGCAGATGTAACTGTCGTTCAGGAAAGACAGGCTCCTGGCACGCTCACTAACATTCTTCAATATGATGAAATTATCCTTGTAAACGTTTCAGTATTAGATCTTCCGAAGGATTTTGATAAATACTTAGATAGTTTTGTTCGCGATTATGGCCGTACCCTTATAACCATAGGTGGAAAGAGCACATATCTACTCGGCGGAATGGAGGGAACGAAACTCTCTTCGCTTCTCCCCGTAGACATTAGGGGCGACTCCGGCGCAGGTAATATTGCGCTCATTATCGTTCTAGACGTATCTGGAAGTATGAACCAGAACAACCGTCTAACTATGGCAAAAGAAGGTGCTAAGCTCAGTGTAAGCGTTCTTGGCGACGGAGACATGATAGGACTCGTTACTTTTGGAAGAGACACGAGAGTCAATGTGCCGCTTGGCCCTGCTAACGAGGGCTCTAAAGACTTTATGTATAGACAGATCGATGGTCTGACTACACAAAACAATACAAACATTTATCCTGCAATCAATCAGGCTAGAGATATTCTTGAAAGAACGCAGACTGCCGCTGCTAAGCACGTTCTTTTGCTTTCCGATGGTTCTCCGACAGAGAACTACTCAATGCAGCAGTACGAGCGAGTTGTTCAAGGAATGGCTGAGAAGGGCATTACCACTTCTACTATTGCAATTGAGCCGGCTGCTTCTAACGGCCGGAACAGAATCGACCCGAAGCAATTAATGCAAAACCTCGCTACTGTAGGTGGAGGAACATATTACGAAGCAACCAGCGCAAGCACGCTGTCTTCCATAATGCTTGAAGCAACTCAGTCAGCAAGAATGGATTCTGTTGTTAATGAGTCATTTGTTCCGGTTATCGCGCATGAAGACAAAGAAACAGTAGCGGTAGAGCAGGATGAACTTCCTTCTTTAGGCGGTTTTGTATATACCTCACTTAGAAACGGCGCTGTAGAAGTATTATCGACAACATATGATGTCTATGACGAAGATGATGTTCTTGTAGAGACGAAAGATGTCCCGATATATGCATACTGGATAGCCGGAAAAGGCTTTGTAGGAACGTACCTATCAGACTTTAACCCGAATCAGTGGGCAAGTAATAGCTGGGCTAATGTGCCTTCTGCTAGAAACTTCGTAAATAACGTCGTCACGGCGCGTCTTCCGGATGCTAAGGCCTGTACGGATCTATCCGTTGCGGTCATTCCGGGCGGAACTCACGCTAAGATAGAGGTTCAGACGTCCGAGCAGCTTTTAGGCAACGAAGTCTTGCTTCAAATAGAAGTGTTCGGGGAAGAGACACAAAGCATAAGACTTTCTGGCGATGGAAAATATTTCTCGACTGAGATAGATTTAAATAGAGATATTTATTATAGATTCTCTGTATTTGAGAGATATATGGGAATGACGATTGACTCATTTACGTTTGAATATTTCCCTGGCTACTCCTACGAATACGACTGCTTCAATACGTCTGGTCAGGCTAATATGACAAGTATCTGCGCAGCAGGCGGCGGAGAAATGTTTACTGCTCTTGAAGGCGTTCTCGACATCGAAATGCTTGCACTTCCTTTCAACTTCAATCCCATAATTATTCTAATGATTGTTTCGGCAGCCATTCTTGTTGTAGATATAATCCTTAGAAAACTAAAGATGAAAGATATTAGAGACTTTATAAGCTACTTCCGTTCCGGCCTAAAGAATAGAAAGCAGATGAAAAAAGACATGAAAGAGTTGGAGGCTATGGAAGCATTAGCAGACGCTGAGAAGTAATGCAGTATTTATCGGAGAATAGAAAATTCGGTTTAAACGGAAACGTACTCAAGATAATTGCGTGCGTTTCTATGCTTTTAGACCATATTGGATTTTTTTTGTTTCCCGGCGCTAGATGGTTGAGAATGGCCGGGCGGCTTGCTATGCCCATTTTTGCTTTTTTTGTCGCAGAGGGCTGCAAATATACCAGGAATAAAACCAGGCATCTTCTAACTATAGCGGCTTTAGGGCTCATTTTTTACGTAGTGGAAGTACTAGCGGCTAATGCTGACGTTCAAAATATCTTCCTAACTTTTTCGCTCTCCATTTGCATAATCTATTCGCTGGACTACTTAAAACAACTGGTGTTTTCTAAAGTAAAGAATGCCTCGGCTATCCTAGGCGCGGTCGTAATAGTGTCGCTTGTGACTTTTGCTTCTATTATGGTAGTCTATGCCGGCCACTTTGATTACGGGCTTATTGGTATGCTCACCCCGGTAGCAGTAAGTTTAGTTGACTTTTCAATGGCAAATAAAGATGCGTTATGGGTAAAAATAGTAGATAATATTTTTGTTAGGCTTATCTTGCTTTCTATTATGCTTACGGTTCTTTTATTTAACAGCGGACTGCCAATGGAAGTTCAGGCGTATTCGTTCATAGCGCTTTTGCCGCTTCTTCTATATAACGGAAAGCGTGGAAGGCTGAATCTTAAGTATTATTTCTATGCTTTTTACCCGCTGCACGTAGCTATAATCGTAGGGATATCGTATTTAATTTAAGGCACTTGTTTTTAAAAATACTTGCAAAATAGAAAAAGAAAGCGCATAATTATATTAACAAACGGGAGCTTGATTTTACAGGCTGAGAGGAGGGTAATTGTCCCTCGACCGGTTAACCTGATTTGGATAATGCCAACGTAGGGATTTTATAACGGTTTTCGTATAAATAAAGGCATTTCCTTATTAAGAGTGCCTTTTTATTTTTTTATTTGGAGAAATGCGCTATGGTAAAAGTAAACGGCGAAGTGGTAGACGCTAAAGGAAAGAGCGTAACAGAGCTTTTAATCGAAGAGAAGTACGATGAAAAAAGAGTCGTTGTTGAGATTAACGAAGTGATTGTGCCTAAAAAGGACTACGCTAGCGTTATTATAAAAGACGGCGACGTTATCGAGATAGTAAGTTTTGTGGGCGGAGGCTGATTTTGAAAACAGGCGAAAAAGAGTTAATTGAAGCACTTAAAAAGCGGCATGGAGAAGAGCTAGCCGGCACTTTTTTAGAGTCGAGCGTTGCAATATGCGGGCTAGGCGGACTTGGGTCAAATATAGCGATAGCGCTAGCTAGAAGCGGAGTAGGAAGGCTCATTTTAATAGATTTTGATAGGGTCGACGTAAGCAATCTGCACCGACAGCAGTATAAAACGAGTCAGGTCGGAATGCTGAAGGCTGAGGCTTTAAAAGAGAACTTAAAAGAAATAGCGCCTTTTGTTAAGCTTGAGTGCTACGCTGAAAAAGTAACTGAAGAAAATGCGGCTCGCCTTTTAGAAAAAGCTTCGATTGTGATAGAGGCGTTCGATAAAGCTGAAGAAAAAGCTAAACTTGTCAATTTCGCTCTAGAAAATATGCCAGATAAGATTATTATAGGCGGGTCAGGGATGGCAGGTGGCGGAAGCGGAAATCTAATTCGCGTTAGACGCATAAGAAAGAATTTCTATCTTTGCGGGGATAATAAAACTGAGGTAGGAGGCGGGGAGCGACTGTTCGCTCCTAGAGTAATGATGTGCGCCTCACTAATGGCGCTAACTGCGCTTAGAATAATTATGGGAGAAATGGAAGAATGAGCGGTAAAGAATATAATCCATCAGAAGATAAACTGGTTATAGGCGGAAAAGAGTTTAGCTCTCGGTTCATTTTAGGTTCCGGGAAATACTCGATTAAGCTTATAGACGCTGCGGTTAGATGCGCAGGCGCTGAAATAATAACAGTAGCTTTAAGACGCGCTAATACAAAAGAGAGCGAAAGCATACTTGACTATATTCCTAAAGGCGTAACGCTTCTTCCCAATACAAGCGGAGCTAGAAATGCGGCTGAAGCTGTTAGAATCGCCAGGCTTTCAAGGGAACTGGGGTGTGGAGATTTCGTTAAAATAGAGATAATGAGAGATTCGAAATATCTCCTTCCGGATAACCTTGAGACGATTAAAGCGACAGAAACTCTAGCAAAAGAGGGCTTTATAGTAATGCCGTACATGTACCCGGATTTAATGGCTGCCCGCGATCTTGTCAGCGCAGGCGCAGCATGCGTAATGCCGCTTGCTTCTCCTATAGGGTCGAACAAAGGTCTAGCTACTAAAGACTTTATTCAAATACTAATAGACGAAATAGATCTTCCCATTATTGTTGACGCTGGAATCGGAAGACCATCGCAGGCATGCGAGGCAATGGAGATGGGCGTTGACGCTATTATGGCAAATACTGCAATAGCAACAGCGGGCAACATTACGTTAATGGCTGAAGCTTTTAAGCAGGCAATCGAAGCAGGAAGAAAGGCATATCTATCAGGCCTAGGAAGAGTTATTAATAGGGGCGCATCTGCTTCAGACCCCTTAACAGGGTTTTTAAGGGATTAAAAGGGAATGGATAACGAGTTTTTTGTAGACGGGGCGCATCTAAGCGAGAGCGCGCTTAAGAAAAAACATATGCTTGAAAACAATCCGGCCATGCGCGATGACCCGGACGAGTTTAAAGCCGGAATGGAAAAGATTTCTTCGGACGTATCCTTATTAGTATTAAAAGAAATGGATTCTTTTGACCCGCTTTCCTATACCGAAAAAGACGTCCGTGCGGCTTTAGCTGCAAGGTCAGCGTCCGTAGAGGACTTTAAAGCTTTGCTCTCTCCGGCTGCTGAACCCTTTTTAGAAGAGATGGCTAGAAAAGCCTCCGCGCTAACTGCTGACCACTTCGGAAATACTGTATATCTATTTACTCCGCTCTACATTGCTAACTACTGCGATAACTATTGCGTGTATTGTGGTTTTAACTGCTATAACGATATCCACCGCTTAAGACTAGACTACTCTCAGATGGAAAAAGAAATGTCTGTAATCGCTGCAAGCGGTATGGAAGAGATACTCATTCTAACCGGAGAGAGCCGGAAGATGAGCGATATAAAGTACATCGGGGAGGCGTGCAAGTTAGCAAAGAAGTATTTTAAGAATATAGGACTCGAGATTTATCCGGTTAATAGCGACGAGTACGCCTATCTAAACGAATGCGGAGCGGACTACGTAACAGTCTTTCAAGAAACTTATGATAAGAGTAGATACTCGGACCTGCACCTATTAGGTCATAAAAGGGTATGGCAGTATAGGTTTGACGCTCAGGAGCGTGCGCTCAAAGGCGGAATGAGAGGAGTAGCTTTTTCAGCATTGCTTGGACTGGCAGATGCTAGAAAAGACGCTTTTGCTACGGCTTATCACGCATACCTTCTTCAAAGGAAATATCCGCATGCCGAAATCTCGCTTTCCTGCCCGCGCCTTAGGCCTATAATAAATAATGATAAGATTAGCCCGGTGGGAGTAGGAGAAAAACAGCTTTGCCAGATACTTTGCGCATATAGGATTTTTCTTCCCTTTGCTGGAATAACGGTTTCTTCGCGCGAGAGCGCTCAGTTTAGAAACGGAATAGTAAAGATTGCTGCGACTAAGGTTAGCGCCGGCGTATCTACCGGAATAGGCGATCACGAGAGCAAATACTCAGGAAAAGAAAATAAAGAGGGCGGAGACGAGCAGTTTGAAATAAACGATGCGCGCAGCCTAAAGAAAATGTACGAAGATATTTCCGAGGAAGGGCTTCAGCCGGTTTTAAATGATTATATAGATGTTTAAGCTAATCGTGTTTACAAACAGGCATCTTGTTAAAGGTGACTTAATTAATAAGCTTGAAAGGCTATGCGAGGCCGGAGCGGATAGAATCGTTCTTAGAGAAAAGGACTTAAGCGAGGATGAGTACTTTAGTCTTGCTTTAAAAGCCTTTGGCAAGATAAAAGAAAAGCTTACGATTCATACGCACTATAAAGTCGCAGTGAAGCTCGGCGTTAAGTCAGTGCATCTTCCTCTAGAAGACTTTCTTAAAATGAGCGCGGAAGATAAAGCATTCTTCAGCGAAATTGGAGTTTCTTGCCACTCCTATTATGACGCTAAAAGCGCCGAAAGCGCCGGAGCAAGCTATATAACAGTAGGCCACATCTATGAGACTGATAGCAAAAAAGGCCTTAGGCCCAGGGGAGCTCAGCTTATAAAAGAAATTACTTCGCTTGTGGGCCTGCCCGTTTATGCAATTGGCGGGGTCAGCCCGGATAAAATAAACGAGCTGCTAAGTAGCGGGGCAAGCGGAGCATGTGTAATGAGCTCAGCGATGAACGCTTATAGTGAGGTAGATTTTGTTAAATCATTCTTTGCGCCCTTAGATTTAAGAGAAAAGCTTAAGTTATACGCAGTAGCGTCCTCTCCTTTAACTAGCGAAGAATTGTTATTAGACGGCGTGAAAAAAGTGCTCCAGAGCGGGGCTAGAATAGTCCAGCTCCGCTTAAAAGAAACTCCTAGAGAAAAAATAAAGGAAATTGGGCTAAAAGTTAAAGCGCTTTGCGCTAGCTTTAGCGCTCTATTTATATTAAATGACGATTACTCTTTAGCACTTGAAATTGGTGCTGACGGAGTGCACGTAGGCCAGTCAGACGAAAGCGTAAGTAGCGTTAGAGCTAACGCCCCCGGTGGGTTTATTATAGGCGCGACCGCTAAAACCGTTGAGCAGGCTAGAAAAGCCGAAGAAATGGGCGCGGATTATATAGGGAGCGGCGCGGTATTTAAAACGAAGACGAAAGGGAATGCCTTGCCGCTAAAACTAGAAGACTTAAAACTAATAACTAGTAGCGTTAACATTCCTGTTGTAGCTATTGGCGGAATAAATGAAACAAACGCATCTAGTCTAGGCGGGCTTGGCATAAGCGGAATAGCAGTCAGCGAAGGGCTGTTTAAGGCTGGAAACGCTGCAAGTTCAACAAAAAAGCTTTTAGAAATAGCTAAAAAAATAATTAAATAAAATAAATGCGGAGCGTCGGGGGCACCACTTCGTTTCGCAATATAAAAGTAATGCATAGGAGGTTCATTATATGAAAACAGCATTATCCATCGCTGGAAGTGATTCTAGCGGAGGCGCCGGAATCCAGGCGGATATTAAGACAATGACGCTAAACGGAGTGTTTGCGATGAGCGCTATCACCGCTCTAACCGCACAAAACACGACCGGCGTTAGAGACGTCCTAGAAGTTTCGCCTTTGTTTTTGGCAGAGCAGTTAGACGCCGTATTCGAGGATATTTTCCCCGATGCGGTAAAAATTGGGATGGTTTCATCCCCGGCGCTTATTGAGGTCATCGCTAAGAAGCTGACTGAATATAAGGCAAAGAACATAGTTTTAGATCCCGTTATGGTTGCAACTAGCGGAGCAAGCCTCATCCAGCCAGAGTCTCTTAAGGCTTTAACTAATAAACTATTTCCCTTAGCGCTCATTATTACACCGAACATTCCAGAAGCCGAAGTGCTCAGCGGAATGATGATTAGGAGCGCTAGTGATATGGAAAAGGCTGCTAGCGCTCTAAATGACAGATATGGCATAAGTGTGCTCATTAAAGGCGGGCACAGCATTTGTGATGCTTCGGACTGCTTAGCTAGTAGCGGAAAAATAACCTGGATAGAGGGAAAGAGAATAGATAACCCGAATACTCACGGTACAGGCTGCACGCTGTCAAGCGCAATTGCGGCTAATCTTGCTAAAGGGTATTCTTTAATAGATGCCGTAGAAAAGGCAAAAGAATATATTTCTGGAGCACTTAGCGCAATGCTAGACCTCGGCAAAGGCTCCGGGCCACTAAATCATGCTTTTGATTTATCTTCCCGTTTTGCCGCAAATGAAGAGTAAGAATAAGGATGAAAATAAAAATGAGAAATTATACAACACAAATGGACGCAGCTAAAAAAGGCATAATAACACCCGAAATGAAGGCGGTTGCGGCTAAAGAATATAGAAGCGAAGAAGAAATAAGGGAACTTGTTGCAAAAGGACAAGTTGCAATATGTGCAAATAAACTTCATAAAAAACTCGACCCTAACGGCGTAGGTTCAATGTTAAGGACTAAAATAAACGTTAACCTTGGAGTATCTAAGGACTGCAAAGATTACGAAGTTGAAATGGAAAAAGTTATGGCAGCGGTTAATATGGGCGCGGAAGCTATAATGGATCTTTCCTCACACGGCAATACGCAGCCGTTTAGAAGAAAGCTCATCAAGGAGTGCCCGGCTATGATTGGTACTGTTCCGGTTTACGACAGTGTTATTCATTACCAGCGTGACCTTGACACTTTGACGGCAAAGGACTTTATAGATGTTGTTAGGCTGCACGCAGAAGACGGAGTGGATTTCGTCACTTTGCACTGCGGCATAACAAGAAAGACAATCGAGCAAATAAAAAAGCACAAAAGGAAGATGAACATTGTTTCTCGGGGCGGCTCGCTTGTTTTTGCTTGGATGAGTATGACGGGCAATGAGAACCCGTTTTACGAGTACTACGACGAAATCCTAGATATTTGTAGAGAGTATGACGTTACTATTTCACTAGGTGACGCATGCAGGCCGGGGTGTCTAGCCGACGCAAGCGATGTTTGCCAAATAGAAGAGCTCGTTCGCCTTGGAGAACTTACTAAACGCGCATGGGAAAAAGATGTTCAAGTTATGGTAGAAGGCCCAGGGCATATGCCTATGGATCAGATTGCAGCAAACATGAAGCTTCAGCAAACTATTTGTTTGGGCGCACCTTTTTATGTTTTAGGGCCTTTAGTTACTGACATTGCTCCTGGCTATGACCATATTACTTCGGCAATAGGCGGAGCGATAGCGGCGGCCTCGGGGGCGGCATTCCTTTGTTATGTTACTCCAGCCGAGCATCTTGCGCTTCCTAACTTAGAGGATGTTAAACAAGGCATAATTGCTTCAAAAATAGCAGCTCACGCAGCGGATATAGCGAAGAAGATTCCTCATGCGCGCGATAAAGATGATCAAATGGCTGACGCTAGAAGAAACTTCGAGTGGGATAAACAATGGGAACTTTCTATAGATCCGGCTACAGCTAAAGGAATTCGCTCCTCGCGAGCGCCTGAGCATGATGATACCTGCTCAATGTGCGGAAAGTTTTGCGCAGTTAGAAGCATGAATAAAGCGCTTAAAGGCGAACACATAGATATATTGTAATTAGTTTTTAATATTGTTATTTCGGTAAAGGCGGCCCAGTGTTGTTTGAACTCTAGGCCGCTTTTTTTTATGAGATTAGTTTTATTTAAGATGCAGTACTTTCAGTTTATCTTCGTCTTTTGAATTTAATAAAATAAAGCGTATTTTTGGGCAAAAATGTTTGATAAAACGCAACATTTTGAAATTTTCGGCATTTTGCGCTAAAAACATTTTGAAATTTTCGGCATTTTGGCCAAAACAAAACTTGAAATTTTCGGCATATTGTATTATAATGGTTTTGCAAGTTGAGGTGATATGTTATGAATGAAAGGGTGTTTGAGAGAAAGATTTATGAAAAAATGTTGGAGTGGAAAAGAGAATCCGATGGAAAAACTGCTCTTCTCATAAAAGGTGCACGTCGTGTTGGAAAATCCACTATAGCTAAAGAATTTGCAAAAAAGGAATATGAAAGCTATATTCTGATAGATTTTTCAATTGCTCCAAAAGAAGTTCATGACTTATTCAAAGATATATCCGATTTAAATTATCTTTTTCTCCGTTTGCAACTCATTTACCATGTGGATTTGATAGAACGCAAGTCTGTTATTATATTTGATGAAGTGCAAAATGAACCGCTTGCTCGGCAGTCAATAAAACATCTTGTAAAGGACCGCCGGTATGACTATATCGAAACGGGCTCATTACTTTCGATTAAGAAGAATATTAAAAACATTGTGATTCCAAGCGAAGAAACGAGGATTGAGATGACCCCGATGGATTATGAGGAATTTCGTTGGGCGCTAGGAGACAAAACAACAATTCCTCAGCTTAGGAAAGCCTTTGATGCTCGTCTAGCGCTCGGTGACGATATCAATCGAAAAATGATGAGAGATTTTAGGCTCTATATGTTGGTGGGAGGCATGCCACAAGCTGTAAATGAATATATAGATACGAACAATTTTAGTAAAGTTGATAGGGTTAAGCGTTCAATACTAGAACTTTATGTGGAGGACTTTCGAAAGATAGACTCGACAGGGAGAGCATCGTTACTATTTGAAGCAATTCCATCAGAACTTGCCAAAAATGCCTCAAGATATCAAGTATCAAGTGTTATTAAAAATGAAAAGCCAGATAGGGTACAGAGTGTTGTCGCGGATATGAAAGATTCTCTCACGATGTACCTAGCATACCATGCAAACGATCCAAGTGCAGGAATGTCATTGCACGAAGATATAAATCGATATAAAATGTTTGTCTGTGATACTGGACTATTTACTACACTTGCTTTTATGGATAAAGATTTTACTGAAAATGTTATATATGAAAAACTATTGAGCGATAAGCTTGGTACAGATCTTGGGTATCTTTATGAAAATATTGTGGCACAAATGCTATATGCTAATGGCAACAAATTGTTTTATTATACTTTTCCAAAAGATAATTCAAAGCATAATTTTGAAGTGGACTTCCTTATTGCTAAGAAAAATAAAATTTGTCCTATAGAAGTTAAGTCATCGGGGTATAAAACTCATGCTTCGCTTGATGCTTTTCAAGAAAAATATTCTAGCAAGATTGATGAGTGTTATTTAATATACACAAAAGATTTTAGGAGAAAAGATAATATTTTATGCATTCCAATTTATATGACGATGTTTTTATGAAATGCTTTGTACAGTTAGAAGCATGAATAAAGCACTTAAAGGTAGACACATAGATATATTGTAATTAGTTTTTAATATTGTTATTTTAATGAAGGCGGCTCGGTGTTTTATTAACTAGAGCCCGCTTTTTTATTTGTTAGTTAAACCTCATTTTTTCCAAATATTAGTCCAAGAAAAACAATATTTAACTTGGGCTTTTTATTTTTTAAAACAAGTTGTTACCACTATTCTAGAGTCAAAAATATACAAAACTGTCTTGAAAAAAGATATCTATTTGATATAATTATTGTGTCTTTAAGAGGCGCTTTTTAAGCGGCAGCGCTTAGTAGGAGAAACACTATAAATGATAAAAAGTCACAAAAACTTTCACTCTCAAAACGGAAAACGACTTATTCTTATTGCTGATGATGAAATGATTAACCGGGAAATGCTCGGCAATCTCCTTTCGGCAGACTACGAGCTTCTTTACGCAGAAGACGGTGAGGAGGCATTCGAAAAAATTCTTCGTTACCACGAGTATCTTTCGCTTGTTCTACTAGATATAATGATGCCGAAAATGAACGGGCTAGAGCTGCTGGCTCAAATGAAAAAGAATCCTTCGCTCGGGCAAATACCTGTAATTGTAGTTACTTCCGATCAAAAGGCTGAGGTGGACTGCCTAGGTCTAGGTGCTAGCGACTTCCTATCTAAGCCATATCCGCGTCCCGAAGTAATACTAGCTAGAGTGGTGCGCACGATAGAGCTAAGCGAGGATAGACAGATTATTAATGCAACAGAGCGCGATTCTCTTACCGGACTATATAACAAAGATTACTTCTATAGCTACGCCGATCAGTTTGACCAGTATCATAAAGATTACAAGATGGATGCCATAGTTTTGGATGTCTATCATTTTCATATGATTAATGACAGGTTCGGCAATGCTTTCGGCGATGAGATTCTTAGGCAAATAGGCCTACGCATTCGAGAGTCCGTTTCAATAGACGGGGGAATCGTATGTAGAAAAGAGGCAGATACCTTTATGGTTTACTGCCCGCATAGAGACGATTATTCGGATATTTTAGAGCATGCTGCCGTTGGGCTGAGCGGAACCGGTTCGGTTAGTGGATGGTTAAGAATGCGCATGGGAGTTTATGCCGATGTAGATAGAAGTCTTGACATCGAACGAAGATTCGACAGGGCAAAGATGGCAGCGGATTCCGTGCGAAATAACCTTAGAAAGAATATAGGGATATATAACGAGGCAATGCACGAAACTGAAATGTATTCAGAGCAGCTTCTTGAGGACTTTGCTACGGCAATCCAGGAAAAACAGTTTAAAGTATATTACCAGCCTAAGTTTGACGTTCGGCCTGTAGTACCTGTTCTAACAAGTGCAGAAGCGCTCGTTCGCTGGCAGCATCCAAAACTCGGCCTCGTTTCTCCCGGTGTGTTTATACCTCTATTTGAAAATAACGGACTAATCCAGCTTCTAGATAAATATGTTTGGGAAGAAACCGCTGCTCAAATAGCAGACTGGAAGAAGCGTTTCGGAATCTCACTTCCGGTTTCTGTCAATGTCTCTAGAGTAGATATGTATGACGAGGGCATAATAGACCTGTTCGAAAGCATTGTAAAAAGGAATGGCATTACAGAGAGTGAATTGCATTTAGAAATAACTGAATCTGCTTATACGCAGGACTCCGAGCAAATCATAGGAGTGGTTAGCGAGCTAAGAAAGAGAGGCTTCCATATAGAGATGGATGACTTTGGAACGGGGTATTCGTCACTAAACATGATAAGTGAGCTTCCTATTGATGCGCTTAAGCTTGATATGCTATTTATACGCAACGCATTTAAAAAGGGAAAGGACACTCGCCTTTTAGAGGTCATAATAGATATAGCGGATTATCTATCCGTTCCTGTAATTGCAGAAGGAGTAGAAACCGAAGAGCAGCTTAACGTTCTTAAAACTATGGGCTGCGATATGGTTCAAGGCTATTATTTCTCTAGGCCAATCCCTGCAAACGAGTTTGATGCATTCCTTAATGACAGAAAAAAACAAATAGAACTAGAGGGTCAGTCCTACTCGGGATTCTCCAGATACAATCCAAGTAAAAAAGAAATAGTATTCGGCAAAATAACGCACGCGCTTTCTGCCGGCTTTGATTACATCTATTATATAGATACGGACAACCATCACTACGTTGAGTTCAGCGCTCAGTCTAGCAAAGAAAGTCCGAAAATAGAGCGAAGCGGTCTGGACTTTTTTGAAGATATGGAAAAGAACGCAGAGCTTTTAGTATATAACCCTGATGTAGATAGAGTTACAAGAGCGCTTAGAAAAGAAAACCTTTTAAACAGGCTTAGCAGCGCAAAGTCCTTTTGTATGGTTTATAGGCTTAATAAAAACGCCCCTGAGCATTTTTCTCTGAGGGCGGCTAGGGCAAATACGAACGACGATCATCATATCGTTATTGGAGTTAATAAGATAGACGAACACTCGGAGGCAGGCTAAAAAATGATTGCTAAAAATGTGCTTATAGGGTTCGGAGCAAACCCGGATGAAGGAATCGAAAGGTGTATGGGCGATGAATCATTTTATTTAAAATTGGTTTGCCGCGCTATAGAAAGGGGACCTTTCGAAAAATTACTTGATGCTATCACCGGTAATAATCTCGACGAAGCGTTTGAGCGCGCTCATGCGCTAAAGGGAGTTTTAGGAAATCTTTCTCTTACTCCGCTTTTTGACCTTTCTAGTGAACTGACTGAGCTTTTAAGAAATAAGCTGGGTGGCTACGAGGCCCCGGCTAAAAAGCTTATAGAAAAAAGAGACGAACTTGCTGCGCTACTTAGTGGTTTAGGCTAAGTCGGTTTTTTGACTTGTTTTATTCTTTTGCAAAAAAGGGGGCTAGGCCATTAGGCCAAGCGCCCTTTTGGGAGTTAAAGCTTAAGTACTCTTTTTAGGTCTTCAGCAAATTCTTTGACTGAGTGCTGCCTAGCGCTTGGTTTATCTGACAGCGCTCTATCTAGTATTACAAGGAAATCCTCTCCAAACCTATCGTCATTGATTTGGTCTAATGCAAGCGCAACTTTTTTAGGGTTTGTAGAAAGGGGAAGATTCTTTTTCTCGCAGATAAAATAAATAGTAGCCGCTAAAGAATATACGTCTGCTTCTTTAGTAGGATGCGAATTAATCCTATATAGCTCAGGGGGCGAGTATCCGTCTTTAACAAGCGCGCTTATATCCACTCCGTTAAAGTCTGCTTTTTTTGAGGCGCCAAAGTCTATGAGCCGGCCTTTTTTGTCTTTCGAGACCATAATGTTATCCGGAGAAATATCGCAGTGGACTATTCCGTTTTCATGAAGCCGGCTGATTGTCTGAAAAACAGGCGATAGGATGGACGCCATGGTTTTTTTGTTGATTATAAGGTGGGTTTTAACGTAATGGCGAAGACTTACCCCGCTAACAAATTCCATTACGATGTAGGACGTAGCATTCTCTGAAAAGAGCGCTTCTATCGAAGGAAAACCGCCTAGGCTTTGAAGATCCATCATCCTACGCGCTTCGGCTATAAAGCGGGCTAGGCCTTTAGCAAAAGGCTCTTTGTCCTTGATGGATTTAACTTGAAGGTTAGGGGAAGTTTTGGATCTTTCGGCTAGATGCTGCGGGAAATACTCTTTTATTGCAAGGTGCTGGCCGGACTGAATGTCAAAAGCAGAATAGGTTATTCCGGTTCCGCCCTCTCCGACAGGCTCGGCAATGATATAGCGGCCTCTTAGAAGCGAGCCGTACTTAAGACACTGCGGGGGATTGTTTTTGACGCGCGGGCGTTTTTTGCACGCTGAGCAGGCGCCGCTAGAATCAATTACGCCGCCGCAAAACAGACAAATATTAGGTTTTTTATCTTCTCCCATTACTATTTTAGTATATATTTTGCTATGCCGCTAAGTCAAGATATGTTTTTCTGCATAACTAGAAGTTGTTAAGCATTTTTAAAGCGCTATAGTTGCAAAATAAGTTTTGTGACAAAAAGTTTAAAAACGCACAATTTATTTGTTTTGTTTGACCGTTAAACTTTCCATTTGGTATAATCTCGGTGGTATCTGATGATGCCATTCGGAGGATAGTAATGAAGAAGCTTGCTTTTTTGGTGAGTGGAAGCGGAACAAACCTACAGGCGGTAATGAATGCCTGCTCTAGCGGCGAAATAAAAGGGCGCATTGACCTAGTTATTTCTACAAGCCCGTATGCATATGCACTCGTTCGTGCTGAAAGCGCGCATATCGCCAATTTCTCTTTGCCGCTTTCTTCTTTCAAAACCAAGGAAGATAGAGATGCAGAGATTTTATCCCTGCTTAAAAGATACGATATAGACTATGTGGTTTTAGCCGGATACCGCGCTATTTTATCCAAAAACGTAGTTGCAGAATACCAAAACCGTATTATAACTCTTCATGCTTCGCTTCTTCCCAAGTACGGCGGAAAAGGCTTTGTGGGCGAAAGAATCCATAGAGCAGTTCTTGCTATGCGTGAAGTTGAAAGCGGAGCAACCGCATTCTTCGTTACAAATGAAGTGGATAAAGGGCCAATCATAGAGCAGCGCAAGCTACGCGTTGGACGAGGAGATAATCCTAGAACGCTTCAGGAGAGAATACTAAAACAAATTGAGCATCCGATGCTCGTAAGCATAATTAGAGATCTATGCGAAGATAAGATTCGCATAGAAAACTCCCAGGTAATAAGGGATCAAGAAGTATAAGGAGCTAGAAGGCCAATGAAACTAGGTGTTGTCGGACTTCCTAACGTTGGTAAGTCCACACTGTTTAACGCAATAACCGAAGCAGGAGCCGAAGCTCAGAACTATCCTTTCTGTACGATTGAGCCGAATGTAGGCGTTGTAGCCGTTCCTGACGATAGACTTGAAGTGCTTGGAAAGATGTACAGCACGAAAAAGATTACTCCTGCTATTGTGGAGTTCGTAGATATCGCTGGGCTCGTTAAAGGCGCAAGCCACGGGGAAGGCCTGGGAAACAAGTTCCTTTCGCATATAAGAGAAGTAGACGCCGTCGTTCATGTCGTGCGTTGTTTTAAAAATCCGGATATTATTCACGTAGAAGGCTCTGTCGACCCTGCTAGAGATATCGATACAATCAATACCGAGTTAATACTTGCTGACCTTGAGTCTGTAGAAAAGAGACTGGGTAGAGCTGAGCACCTCGTTAGAACCGGCGAGAAAAAGTATGCCGATGAGTTTGATCTTCTAAAGAAATTAAAAGACTGCCTAAGCGAAGGCAAAAGCATTAGAACGCTTACCCTTAGCGAAGATGAAAAAGAATTAGTCAGTTCGTATTTTCTTCTTACATCTAAGCCGGTTATATACTGCGCTAATATCGATGAAAACGATATAGGCAGCGCTAACGCTCTTTCTGAGCAGGTTAAACAGTTAGCTGCGATTGACAGCAGCGAGTTCATAGAAATATCTGCAGGAGTAGAAGCAGAAATAGCTTCGCTGCCACTTGAAGAGCGTCAGGACTATATCGACGCGCTTGGCCTCGGCGAAAGCGGGTTAAGCCGTATGATTAAAAAATGCTACAATCTTCTTGGCCTTATTTCATACCTAACGGCAGGCGAAAAAGAAGTTAGGGCCTGGACAATAGAGCGCGGAACGAAAGCGCCTCAGGCTGCCGGTAAGATTCACTCGGACTTTGAAAAGGGGTTTATAAGAGCTGAAGTCGTAACATATGAAGATATCGTCCGCTGCGGGGGATACAACCAGGCAAAAGAGAAAGGCCTCGTTAGAAGCGAAGGAAAAGAGTATGTCGTTAAAGACGGGGACGTTATTCTATTTAGATTCAATGTCTAAAAAAGTGTTTTAAAAGCGTAGGCATAGTTAAGGAATGGATTATAAACAGCACATAGCAGAGCTGATTGGGAGCGAACTAGTTAGCAAAAACGATATAGGAGAGGCTCTAGAAGGGCATGGCGATTTTGCGCTGCCTTGTTTTAAGTATGCCCGCGAGCTCAAAAAAAGCCCTGCTCTCATTGCTGCGGATTTTGCTTCTAATATGGCTAAGAGTCCGTTTATAGATAGAGCGGTAGTAGAAGGCGGATATCTCAATTTCTATCTTAATAGAGCTAAAAGAGTAGAACAAATTTTAGAGTCAGCTTCTAGTGAAGAGGATTTTAAAAGCGCGCGAGAGGCAAACAAAGGAAAAACGGTTTGCATCGACTACTCTTCGATTAATATTGCCAAGCCTTTTCACATAGGCCATCTAATGAGTACGGCTATAGGCGGGTCGTTATATAAAATATACGAATTCCTTGGCTGGAAAGGTGTCGGCATCAACTATTTAGGTGACTGGGGCACGCAGTTCGGTAAACTGCTTGCTGCTTACGAAAAGTGGGGAGATAAGACAAAAAAGCTTACTCTTAATGACCTGCTAGAGCTTTACGTGCGCTTTAATGACGAAAGCGAGCGCGATGAAGAGCTTAAAGAGCGTGGAAGAACAGAGTTCTTAAGAATAGAGCGCGGTGAAAAGCAGGCGCTAGAAACTTACGAGATGTTCAAGAAAACGACTCTCGAAGAGGTAAACAAAGTATATAAGAGACTGGGAATAGAGTTTGACAGCTATAACGGTGAAGCTTTCTATAACGATAAGATGGGTCCGGTCATACGAGAGCTCGACGATAAAGGGCTAACGCAGATTTCTGACGGAGCAAAGATCGTTAGTCTAGAAGAGTACGGAATGCCGCCCTGCCTAATTGAAAGGAGCGATGGAGCAACGCTATACGCGACTAGAGACCTCGCTGCAGCAGAGTACCGCGCTAAGACATATAAATTCAGCAAATCGCTTTATGTAGTAGCAACCCAGCAAAATCTCCACTTTAGACAAGTCTTTAAAGTGCTCGAGCTTATGGGCAAAGAGTGGGCAAAGAATATGGAACACATCGCTTTTGGTATGGTTTCATATGAAGGCCAGCCGCTTTCAACCAGAAAAGGCCATATTGTATTTCTAGCTGACGTTATAGAAACAGCAGTTCAAAAGGCTAGAGCGATAATAGAGGAAAAGAATCCATCTCTAGAAGGCAAAGACGAAATAGCAGAAGAAGTCGGAGTAGGGGCGGTAATGTTTTTTGCTCTATCTACCGCCAGAATGAAGGATTTAGATTTCAGGTACGATAGAGTGCTTTCGTTTGAAGGCGAAACCGCGCCGTATCTTCAGTATACCCACGCGCGCTGCCGCTCTGTAGTAGCTAAAGCAAATTTAAAGTGCGAAAAGGTAGACTATTCGCTTTTAACAGACGACGTTAGCTACGCATGCATCGACCTAATTGGCAGGTTCTACGAAACAGTAGCCCAGGCTGCCGAGAAGAACGAGCCAAGCATAATAGCGAAGTATTTAATTGATTTAGCTCAAGCATATAATAAGTTCTATATAATGAATAGGGTTATTAGCTCTGACAAAGCGCTAAGCGCAGCAAGAATCCAGCTTACAAGTCTCAGCGCTGACATTCTAAAAAAGGGCCTTTCTCTCCTTCTTATAAAAGCACCGGATAAAATGTAAAGGCGGTAGTATCAATAGAAACTAA
>JAGCYK010000024.1 GCA_017960845.1 Clostridia bacterium
AGATTAGAGACGGCTGGTATACAACATACGTGATTAAGCCTGAAGACTATGGTCTAGCTAGATGCGCTAAAGAGGACTTAAAAGGCGGAACGCCTAAACAGAACGCTGAAATTGCAGTTAATATCCTAAGAGGAGTAGAGAGAGGCCATAAGAGGAACGCTATACTCCTTAACGCAGGCGCTGCGCTTTATATAGGTAAAGCGGCTACTAGCATGGAAGAAGGAATAAAAATGGCAGCTGAGCTTATAGACTCAGGTAAGGCATACGAAACTCTAAAGAAGATAATCGAGGTTAGCAACCGGCCGGAGGAAGAATGACCATTTTAGACGAAATCGCGGCTTTTACCCGCCTTAGAGTTAAGGAGGCTAAAGCAAAGCTTCCGCTAAGCGAACTTAAAAAAATAACGGCGGACTTAGGGCCTAAGGAATTTGCTTTTAAAAAAGCGCTTAGCGCAAGCGGGGTATCGCTAATATGCGAGTGCAAGAAAGCTTCACCTTCAAAGGGGCTCATTTCACCTGACTATCCTTACCTAAAGATAGCAAAGGACTACTGCGCCGGGGGAGCGGACGTAATATCCGTTCTAACCGAGCCGAAGTGGTTTTTAGGAAAAAACGAGCATTTAAAAGAGATAGCTTTAAGCGTAAGCGCGCCGTGCCTTAGAAAAGACTTTACTATAGACGAGTACATGATTTACGAAGCTAGAGCGCTTGGCGCGGACGCAGTACTTTTAATCACTTCGCTTCTTTCTAGCTCTCAGCTAAAAGAGTACTTGGGTATTACTCACTCACTTGGCCTAAGCGCGCTAGTAGAGTCGCACGGTGAAGATGAGCTTAGAGCGGCTATTGAGTCAGGAGCTGAGATAATAGGCGTAAACAATAGAAATCTAAAAGATTTTTCGGTGGATAGCTCTAATAGCCTTAAACTTAGATCTTTAGTTCCGAGCGGGGTGCTTTTCGTTTCTGAAAGCGGCGTTAAAGGCCCTAAGGACATAGCAAAACTAAAAGAGTTTAACGTTGACGCAGCGCTTGTAGGCGAGACGCTTATGCGTTCGAGCGGTAGAGAAGCCGCAGTTAGAGCTTTAAAGGAGAGAGCATGACAAAGATAAAGCTATGCGGAATAAAAACTTTAGAGGCCATAGCGGAAGCTAACCGGCTTAAAGTGGACTTTGTCGGCTTTGTCTTTGCTAGCGCTAGCAAAAGATGCGTTACTCTTAGTGCGGCTTTGAAACTAAAAAGCGCGCTTAATAGGGAGGTTAAGGCAGTTGGAGTATTTAAAGATAATCCACTTAGCGAGATTTTAGATATTTTTAGAAGCGGGGCAATTGACATTATCCAGCTCCACGGCTACAGTGAAAAAGACGTGCTAGCTCTAAAAAGCGCAGGCGGAATAGTAATGCGGGCGTTTAATGACCCGCTAAGCTTAGAAGAGATTACTAGCAGCGCAGCGGACCTTATTTTAATAGACGCTAGAAAAAGCGGGAGCGGCGAGCTAGCTAACTGGGATGGACTAAAAAGCCTAAAGAGACCTTACTTTTTAGCAGGCGGGCTAAATAGTGATAATATAAAGGAAGCGATCGAAACTCTTCATCCAAGCGGAGTAGACGTAAGCTCCGGGATAGAGACAAACGGGGAAAAAGACATAAAGAAAATGGAGGCCTTTGTTAGGGCCGTCAGGGAGGCAGGCAAATGAGTAATAGAAACGGAAGATTCGGCCCATACGGCGGGCAGTATATACCTGAAACGCTGATGAACGCAGTGATTGAGCTTGAGCGTGCATATAACCACTATAAAGGTGACCCGGCATTTAACGAAGAGCTAACTAAACTCTTTAATGAATATGCCGGCAGGCCATCTCTGCTTTATTACGCTAAAAAAATGACGAAAGACCTCGGCGGAGCTAAGATATATTTAAAAAGAGAGGATTTAAACCACACAGGCTCGCATAAAATAAATAACGTGCTCGGGCAGGCACTTTTAGCTAAAAAAATGGGCAAGACGCGTCTTATTGCCGAAACCGGAGCCGGCCAGCACGGAGTGGCTACCGCTACAGCCGCAGCGCTTCTTAATATGGAGTGCGTTATATTTATGGGCGAAGAGGATACTAAGCGGCAAGCCCTGAACGTTTATAGAATGAAACTACTTGGCGCTGAGGTGCATCCGGTTAAAACCGGCACTGCTACGCTAAAAGACGCTGTTAGCGAGGCGATGAGAGAGTGGACTAAAAGAATAGCGGATACGCATTACTGTCTTGGCTCAGTTATGGGCCCGCATCCGTTTCCTACGATCGTTCGCGACTTTCAGTCAGTTATTTCTAAAGAGATTAAGCAGCAAATCTTAAGCGTAGAAGGCCGCTTGCCTGACGCAGTGGTAGCCTGCGTAGGCGGCGGGTCAAATGCGATTGGCTCGTTCTATAACTTTATTAATGACTCTTCAGTTAGACTAATCGGATGCGAAGCCGCAGGGCGCGGAATTGATACTTTTGAAACGGCAGCGACAATTAATACCGGAAGGAGCGGAATCTTCCACGGAATGAAATCGTATTTCTGCCAGGACTCTTACGGTCAAATCGCGCCGGTTTACTCGATTTCAGCCGGGCTTGACTACCCGGGCGTTGGGCCGGAGCATGCTTACCTTCACGATATCGGCAGGGCCGAGTACGTTGCAATAACTGACGAAGAGGCGGTTAACGCGTTTGAGTATTTATCTAGAACGGAGGGAATAATCCCGGCAATTGAGTCTGCGCATGCGGTAGCTTATGCCATGAAAGAAGCTAAGAATATGTCTAAAGATAAAATCATGGTTATAACTGTATCCGGACGCGGAGATAAAGACTGCGCTTCGATTGCGCGCTATAGAGGAGAGGACATAAATGAGTAAAGTGTCAGATGCTTTTAAAAACGGCAAAGCTTTTATTGCCTTTATAACCTGCGGCGACCCGGATTTAGAAACGACGGGGCGTGCAATTGAAGAGGCTGCTAATAATGGAGCCGACCTAATAGAGCTCGGCATTCCTTTTTCTGATCCGACGGCCGAGGGCCCTGTGATACAGGGCGCTAACTATAGGGCGCTAGCCGGAGGCGTTACAACCGATAAGATTTTTGATTTCGCGTCTAAACTTAGAAAAAAGGTAAGCATTCCTTTTGCGGTAATGACATACGCAAACGTAGTTTACTCGTATGGAGCGGAGCGATTCTGTGAGCGCTGCCGTGAGTGCGACATAAGCGGATTGATTCTACCGGACGTTCCTTTTGAAGAAAAAGATGAGTTTGATTCGGTTTGCAAGAAATTTGGAGTGGATTTAATTTCACTAATCGCTCCAACTTCATCTCAGCGCGTTGAAGTTATTGCAAAAAGCGCGTCCGGCTTTATTTACGTTGTGTCTAGCCTTGGAGTCACCGGCGAAAGAAAAGAGATTAATACTGATATAAGGTCTATCGTGGACATTATAAGGAAAAACACTTCGGTGCCATGCGCAGTCGGCTTTGGTATTTCTACGCCCGAGCAGGCTAAAAATATGGCAGAGAAGGCTGACGGCGTAATTGTAGGCTCGGCTATAATTAGGCTTCTAGAAAAGTACGGCCGTAAGGCTCCGAGCTACATAGGTGAGTACGTTAAAGCCATGAAGGACGCTATCAGGTAAAAAGCACTTCTTTTTAAAGTAAAACAAAAAAGCGATTGCATTAATAATAAAATAATATATAATCTATAATTAAGGGCAGGCTATAAATAAGCGCCTGCCTAATTTTATGTAAATAGAGGAAAAAATGACCAGCACGATAGCAGCGCAGTCCACTCCCGTGGGAAGGGGCGCAATAGCCATAATACGTTTGTCCGGGCCGGATTCTGAAAAGATCCTAAAGTCCTGTTTTAAGCCGCTGTCTGGAAAGAAGATGACTGCCTCGCACCTAACGCTCGGCACGCTGGAAGCCGGCGAGATTAAAGACCGCGCTATGGCAGTGCTTTTTAAAGCGCCTAAAAGTTATACCGGAGAGGATATGGCCGAGATTCACGTGCACGGGTCACAGGAAATAGCGACTAAAACGCTTCAGTTTCTTCTGAAAAACGGCGCGCGCCTTGCTGAAAGCGGTGAGTTTACCCGGCGAGCGTTTTTATCCGGTAAAATTGGTCTGAATGAAGCAGAGGCCGTAGGCGACCTAATAAATGCCAGGTCCACCGCACAGATTAATGCAGCATACTCCGCTCTAAGTGGAGCAACAAGCGAAGAAATACGGGGAATTTATGCAGGTCTATTAGATGTAATAAGTTCTTTTGACGCTGCGGTGGATTACCCGGAAGAAGACGTTGAAGAAATGCTGGAAAGCGAAGCGCTTGAAAAAATAAAAGAGCTGGAAGGCAGGCTTATTAGGCTGGCCCGCTCATACGAAGAAGGCGCTAAGATAAAGTCAGGAATAAGGGTAGCAATAATAGGCGAGCCGAATGCAGGGAAAAGCTCTTTGATGAATAGGCTTTTAGGAAGGGACAGAGCAATAGTAACTGCCGTTCCCGGTACGACTCGAGACACCTTGGAAGAGACTTTTGAGCATAAAGGAATGCTTTTTGTTTTAGTTGACACCGCAGGGCTGCATGAAACATCCGACGTGGTAGAAAGCGAGGGCATAAGGCGGGCTAGAGCTGAGCTAGATAGCGCAGATATTATTCTTCGTCTTGCAGAAAGCGGTAAAAGCAGACCGGACATAACAGGGAAACTTATAATAGATGTCAGCTCAAAGAGCGATATAGCTAAAGGAGACGGATTAAACGTTTCATCGGTCAGCGGAGAGGGAATAGAAGAGCTTAAAGATCTTATGTTTGAAACGGCGTCAAGCGGACAGGTTTACGGCGGAGGAGTTGTGCTGACAAGTGAGCGTTCCTACTCACTTACGCTTAGAGCTCTATCCTCTATTAAAGATGCTATAGATGAAATGGAAAGAGCTTCGCTCGTTGACCTGTCTATAATCTATCTTAAAGAAGCTGCTCGCTCGGTCGGAGAAATAATAGGCGCGTCGGCCGGAGAAGACACATTGAACGCCATTTTTTCTAAATTTTGCGTTGGTAAATAGAAATCGCATAAAACTTAAATCGTGGGATTTCTTGATTAGAAAAGAACTACCTTTGCCGCTTTGATAAGGGCTGGGGGTAGTTCTTTTTTTCACTGGGTAATTTTTTGAAGGCTTATACATCGAGCCTAAATGTTGAAAGGAAATCTTTGATTAAAAAGGCGCAGAAGTGTGGGAAAGTGCAAATGTTAGAGTCGAACCCAATATTTCCTTTTGCAATCTTGATACCAAAACGGATTTCTTTATATTCTTTGCTATTAATAAGGGTAGAGAGTGACTTAGAATTGCTATTTCCCGCTTTGACTTCAATTGGCACAAGATAGTCTTTATATCTAACGAAGAATTCCTCTTGAAGCGTTGAGTTTTCTTTCTTGTAATAGCGAAGATTGTATCCGGATTTGACAAGAGCTTCAGAGATGATACTTTCAAATAAACCACCCTTGTATACATCAAGGTTCTTATTCTGACGAAAGTCGAGTTGTGCTTCATCATCGAGTTGAGAAAGTAATAGCCCGCTATCGGCATAGTAAATGACGCAAAAATCTTCTATTACATTACCATTAAGCGGTAGGTTAGGCGTTTGAAGCGCACGGCTTATATTGACGATACCTGCATCTTCAAGCCACTCGAGAGAGCCTCTATAGTCTTTGAATTTCGCACCAGGACGCACTTTGGAAATGATAAACTTCTTGTTTTCCTTGCCAAGTTGAAAGGGAATGGACCGGAAAACATTTGTAATTCTGGCTTTATCTAGTCCTTCGGCATATTTGCGGATGTCGCCTTCGTAGCTGATAATGATTTGTCGCTGAAGCTCAAGTGTTTTTTCAAAAGTCTTTTTGTTGACAAAATCTTTTACCACCTCCGGCATTCCACCGACTATGCAATAGTCAAGAAATAAATCATTATAGATTTTGAGAACTGAAGTGGAAAATGGTGTAAACGATTTCATATGAGAAAGAATATCTTCTTTGATTGAATCGTCATAGCCGAGACTCCAAAGGAATTCTTCAAAATCTAGTGAGCGCATTTCAATTTCAGTTTTATATCCGACACTGATGCTGGAAATTTCTTTATAGTGGATTCCAAGTAAGGAGCCGCTACAGATAACATCGTAATTCTTATCTGTTGCAAAGAATTTTAGTGAGGTTAGAATATCCGGAAATTCCTGAACCTCATCAAAGAATAAAAGCGTTTTTCCGCTTATGAACCTAAACTCGGGATTAATCCTAGAAATATTTTTCAGTATTGCTTCTGGTGTGTAGCCGTTTTCAACGATTTGCTTATATACCGGTTTAGAAACGAAATTGATTTCGATAATGCTCTCATAGTGCGTTTCAGCAAATTTAAGAATGGATTTTGTCTTTCCAACTTGTCTTGCCCCTTTGATTATTAGCGGTTTTCGCTCTGGATCGGTTTTCCAATTGACAAGATAGTCATCAATTTTCCGTTTAAGGTATTCGGTCATGATATCATCTCCTTTCTATTTGAGTATATTATATCACAATTAAAATGATAAATTAAGCAATTTACAGAAAAATGAGCGAGTTTTTATAAATATTTCCAGAAAAATGAGCCTTATTCAAGGCAAAATTGCCATTTTTATGAAATACGTTGGAAAAATGAATTGTCATAATTAGAAAAAAATGAATCATTTATCATCGTAAATGATTCAAATAAGTTGCAAATGTCTGTTTTTCGCGAAAAGAAGCATCTCATATACTGGTTGATGGTTGTAAAATAGAGGTAATCCGTAAATATTTCTATTCGTATTGAACAAAAGCGGATAGTTTAAATACAGAATAATGCATAAAGTGGAATCGACTTAATGCCATTCTCATATCCGAAATTTCGGGAAGAAAGGCGAATAGCAAATGGTGGATTATATTTATCTATGTAAGTTTTTAAACTTTTCGAGCGGACATTTTCAGATGACTTTACCTCAATTGGAATCACGCCTTCCTCATTTTGAAATACAAAATCTACCTCGGCATTATTGGATGATTCCCAGTAATGTAATCTGATGTTTTTGGATATAAGCTCACTTGCCACGTAGCATTCTGCTAATATGCCTCTTGCTTTATCTGAAAGATCTATATTTTGAATAACTTTATCCACCGGCATATTACTTTTCATAGTAAACAGCCCTACATCAGAATAGTAGATTTTGAAGGTGCAAAGCTCCTCATAGAGATTTATAGGCAGCTTTCCTTCAGTAATTTTGGTAGAAGGTAGTATAATGTTAGCGGCTTTAAGCCATTCTAGGGCCATTTCATAAGATTTAGAGCGCGCCTTTTTTTCTATAACAGAGTATTGAAATTTAGTTGTTTCTTTTGCAAGTTGGCTGTGGATGCTATTATAGACGGCAATACTTTTTATTGTATCCGATGGGGTAGCGTATTTTATCATATCTGCAAGATAGGCATTTGAAATCGTGGACTGCGCTGCTCGCACCAAATTAAAATCTCCTGTTTGCACAAAACGATTGACAGCGTCTGGATACCCACCGACAACTAAATAAGTTCGGTATAACTCTAGTGCTAGTTGATGCAACGGTGACGACATAGGAGAAAATTCTTTGTAGCACTCTTTAATGTGCTCGATTAACAGTTCGTTCCCTGTGGCATATAGGAATTCTTCAAAATTCATTGGATACATATTCAAAATATTTACCTTGCCTACGGGGAAAGAATAATGGCCTCTGTTTATGGCAAGCCCAAGCAAACTGCCTGCGGCAATGATGTGGTAGTTGTTTGCATTTTCATTGAAGTATTTAAGAGATGTTAGTGCACGTTCGCAGGCTTGTATTTCATCAAAAAATATAAGAGTGTTTCCGGGGGAAACATGTAAAGAAAATATTGCCGATAAAGCTCTTATAATTCTTTCCGGATTTAAATCTATTTCAAAAATAGCGGCAAGCTCGGTGTTGTCTTCAAAGTTGCAGTATAGAACATTTGCGTATTCCTGTTTACCGAAATCCAAAACAGAATAAGTTTTTCGAATCTGTCTTGCGCCGTAAATGATTAAGGGTTTTCTAAATTCTGATTCTTTCCACTTTTTTAGAGTG
>JAGCYK010000025.1 GCA_017960845.1 Clostridia bacterium
AAATAATAAATTTAGGATGGAATAAACCTTATTCCATCCATAGAAAATTTTACAGTATTAATTAAAACAAAGTCAAATAAAATAGTTTGCAATTATTCCACTCATGTGACTCTTTTTTAGTATCCTATCTAACTAAAAAAGGAAAAACCTGCTAAAACCATTTTTGTATATTATTTGAGATTGTCAGGATTTAAGCATTTAAGTTCGTCTAGGACGAATAGCCCGTCTTTTCTTATGAGGACATCGTCAAAGTATATTTCCCCACCGCCGTACTCAGGGGTCATTATAAGAACTAAATCCCAGTGAACAGCGCTTTGGTTTCCGTTAGGAGCGTCTTCATAGCAGCAGCCGGGAGTGAAATGAATCGAACCGGATATTTTTTCGTCAAATAGAATATCTCCCATAGGTCTAGTTATATACGGATTAACGCCGAGAGCAAATTCTCCGACATATCTAGCTCCCTCGTCAGTATCAAATATCTTATTGATTCTATCCGGGTAATTTCCGGTTGCGTCGATTATCTTTCCGTCTTTAAACGTGAGCTTAACATTTTCGAATTTAATTCCGTTTTCAATCGAGGGCGCATTGTAAGATATAACGCCGTTTACGCTATTTTTAACTGGAGCGGTGTAAACCTCTCCATCAGGAATGTTCATGCTTCCAGAGCACTTAACTGCCCCTATTCCCTTTATGGAAAAAGATAAATCCGTTCCTTTTGCGACAAGGCGAACTTTGTCAGTCTTATCCATAAGCTTTTTAAGCGCATCCATCGCCCTATCCATCTTTGCATAGTCCATACAGCAAACATCGAAATAGAACTTTTCGAATTCTTCCGTTGGCATGCCGGAGAGCTGAGCCATTGAGTCATTCGGATATCTTAAAACCACCCATCTCGTTTTATTGACTCTTATCTCGTGATGCACGGGATACGAATAATTGCTTCTGTATATTTCGCTTTTTTCATCGGGAACTCCAGACAAATCAAAAGAATTCTCGTTTCCTCTAACGCCAATATAACAATCCATCTGCTCCATTCGGTATTTAGCAAAATCGGCTAGATATTTTGAATGCTCTTTGCTTGTTCCTGACATTAGCGCCGCCAGCACTTTTCCCTTAAAAGTCTCTATAAAAGGAAATGCTCCGACCGCATATACCGCTTTAATGAGCTCTCTTTCTATTACGCCGTCAGTATCGGTGCACTCAATCAGTACTTTGTCACCTTTTTTTGCTTTAACTGAATAGTTTACTAGGCCATAAGCCAGTTTTGTTATTCTTTCGTCTTGCATAATATATCTCCTCGTCCATTCAAAAGGACCTACTATCAACTTTTCTTAAGTTTTTCAGCTTTGGCGCTGAGTTTTTTTAGCTCAGCTATTCTATCTCTAAGCTTAATCGCCGTTTCAAAATCTAGAGAAGCAGCTGCCGCTTTCATAAGTGATTTCATTGACTCTATTTGACGGCCAATATCTTCTTCGTTTAAAAGAGTCGATGCTTTTGTCGTTATTTCAAGGGGCGCGGCTATTTTCTTAACAATAGTCTTTGGAACGATTCCATGTGCTTTATTAAAAGCTATCTGTTTTTCGCGTCTTCTATCCGTTTCATCTATTGCTCTTTTCATTGAGCCTGTCATAACGTCAGCATACATTATAACCTTGCTTTCAGCATTTCTTGCCGCTCTTCCTATTGTTTGAATCAAAGAAGACTCACTTCTTAAAAAGCCCTCTTTGTCTGCGTCTAGTATGGCAACAAGTTTTACTTCGGGTAGGTCTAGCCCTTCTCTTAAAAGGTTAATTCCGACAATTACGTCAAAATCTCCGCGCCGAAGTCCGTTGATAAGTTCCATCCTTTCCATAGTGTCTATTTCAGAATGAAGATACCTGACTTTAACGCCTCTTTCGGCCAGATAATCCGTTAGACTTTCACTCATTTTCTTTGTGAGCGTTGTAACCAGCACTCTACCGCCGCTCTTGACTGTATTTCTTATCTCGAATAGCAAATCATCTATTTGCCCGCTTACTGGTCTGACTATAACGGGCGGGTCGACCAGTCCGGTGGGCCTTATAACCTGCTCCGCAACATTTCCCGCCAGTTTCATTTCATATTCACCGGGAGTCGCCGAAACAAACACAACCTGTGGAATTCTATCTGAAAACTCCGAAAAAGAAAGCGGACGGTTATCAAAGGCGGAAGGAAGTCTGAATCCGTATTCGACAAGGTTCTTCTTTCTTGCCCGGTCTCCGTTATGCATTGCCCTAAGCTGCGGAATGCTCATATGACTTTCGTCTATAAACATCATAAAATCTTTGGGGAAATAATCCATAAGAGTATAAGGCGGCTGGCCAGGAAGTCTTCCGTCAAAATATCTGGAATAATTCTCTATGCCTGAGCAATACCCAATCTCACGCATCATTTCCATATCGTAAGTCGTGCGCTGTTTAATCCGGTACGCCTCAATCATCTTACCGCTGCGTTCGAAATACTCAACCTGCTTAGCAAGATCTTCCTCAATCATAGCAAGCGCTCTGTTCATTTTTGCCTGTTCGACGGCATAGTGAGACGCAGGAAATACCGCAATATGCTTTAGCCGGCTGATTATATTCCCGGAAATGGCATCAATCTCTGAAATGCTCTCTATTTCATCTCCGAAAAATTCTACTCTTACGGCATGCTCCGAACTGGATGCGGGAAAGATGTCGAGTATATCCCCTTTTACACGGAAATTGGTTCTTTCGAAATCTGCGTCCGATCTCGTGTAATTGATAGATACGAGTTTTCTTATAAGGTCGTCTCTGTTTATTTGCTGACCCGGACGGAGTGAAACGCTGAGCCTGTAATACTCTTCGGGAGCGCCCAGTCCGTAAATGCATGAAACGGAGGCTACAACTATAGTATCCCTTCTTTCAGCTAAACTGCTTGTGGCTGAGTGCCTTAATTTATCCAGCTCATCGTTTATGGACAAATCCTTTTCTATATAGGTATCCGTAGGAACAATATATGCCTCAGGCTGAAAATAGTCATAGTACGAAACGAAATATTCCACTCTGTTTTTTGGGAATAGTTCTCTGAACTCATTACAAAGCTGCCCCACAAGCGTCTTATTGTGCGCAAGAACAAGCGTGGGCCTGTTAACTCTCTCTATAATTTTAGCCATTGTATATGTCTTACCGGAACCTGTAACCCCGAGTAAAACTTGATGCTTTAGTCCGTCTTCTATTCCTTCGGCTATGCTTGCTATTGCTTCCGGTTGATCGCCCATCGGCGAGTACGGAGAGATGACTTCGAATTTGTCCATATAAATATTATACTTCCAAATAGCCAGGATTATCAAGCGAGGAAGGTCATCGGCCTTAAAGGAATGACTTTTAAGTAAATAACGACTTATTACAAAATCAACTTATGCATAAAACCTTGTATTCGGATATACCTTTTTCATATGCATTATTTTATCAGGAGTAAATATTTCTACATTAGGGAACTTATCTTTGACACTAGTTACAAGAAACAATGAATAATCATCCTTATATGTATCCATAAATTTTAGTTCACCTAATGACATATTAAAAATTTTTTTTGTTCCAGATGTTGATTT
>JAGCYK010000026.1 GCA_017960845.1 Clostridia bacterium
TTCAGACGCCGGCACAGTTGACTACACGGTAGCTGGCGGAACAAGGGATGCTAATATAAATACTAATCCGACTTACTATCCTCTTGCATGGGATGATGATACAGTTGCAGAAGGGAATACCGGTTATGTAATTTCGGGTGCAAATAATGCTTCTACTCCTCCAGGCGATATTAGGGTGTCGCGTTATTCGAAATACGCGCAAGGGAACTGGGGAAGCATTCGCAACTCACTGACTTCTACGGATAACGCGGGCGTTTTGAACAATAGCCGTGTATATACTATTGTGAACGGCACGCAGCAGAGCATAACCGAGTACGGCATTGGAAATCAATATACACTAAACTATTCTGTTGCCGAAAATGCACTTAATGGCTTGCTCGAAGGACAGCAGTACGTGTACGGGCTTCATTTTATGCAGTCTTCAATTTCATCATCAAGAGTTGTGACTGTTCCTAAAGTCGTCATTAATGGAGTAACATATTACGATTACGTTATGCCAGAAGACTGTATTGACTTTGTAGTAGCAGAGCGAGGCCGAATAACATTTATGGCAGGAACATATTTTAGTGGTTCTAGAGTAAATTCATTCTTCTCGCTTCATCGTGTTTTCCGAGATGCATCGAATAATATCATTGAAATAAAGGAATTGTCCGAAATCTATAGCAATGGCTCGTCAGATTTATATATTTATCGCTATGTAGGAGATAACAACTACTATTATTCGAATGGAACTGAAGCTGTTGCATTGCCGAGCGGTTATGTTCGTATCTTTGATACATCCGTAATTCGTTCGAACAACGCAAATCTTACGATGAATTCGGTTTATTACTTTGAGATTCCAGTAGATGCAGGAGAGTTTGCTTTAGGCTCAGCTTCGGGAGATGGTGCATACCTGTTATATCTAGATATAGCCGCAAATGCAGGTTTCAGTATGAAAACAACGATAACCGAAGTTTACGAGATTACGATATATGAGCTGCTTTATCCAGAAGGTGTTGCTTTTGTAGACGCTACTGACTCTGTTGCTTACGATACGGACGGAAAGGTTGACCCTGAAAAATCTGTGTTCTTATCCATTCCTATTTCGAATTCTAACGGAGGCACGGTATTTACCATCGATGAAGATGGAAATATGGTTGTAACAAACGAAACATCTTCGCTAGCAGGCTTTGAAGCGAAAAGCTTGGTTCCAGGTGGCTCTTTAGTGGTTAATAACGGCTCAGTTATAGACATTGTCGGAAGGGTTATTATAACGGAAAAAGTTACAGATATCGTTTCGACTCAGGATGGAAGCACAATAACGACAGTAACCACAACCGTTACAACTATAGTAAATGGTGTGGTAGAAGGAACAGTAGTAACAAGAACTGTTACTACGACTCTAGGTGGAAATACGACCACCGTTAATAGCGATCCTCCCATTTATGATGGTCATTCTCTCATTCCCATCGATTACACGCTTGATACTCCAGATACAGCAAGGGCTATCCTAGTTATTACTTACAAGGGAATGGGAATGAGCTCTTCAGTTGCTAGAGTTGGAAATCTAAACTACGTTGACTCGGAAAAAGCAGTTACAGTAGATGAAATCGATTTTGGTGTATTCGATGTTGTAAAGCCGGAAGGTGGAGACGAAGACGTATATGCAGGGGTTTATGAAATAACTATATCTGCAGATGCCGGCACATATCCATTAACTATCGAATCTATTGATGGAGACTTTAGCTTTACAATAAACGGCAATGTAGTTTCAGCAGAAGATACCTCTATTACTATTCAGTAAAGAAGTTTCTCATAATGTTTTAATACTTAAAAACTCGCTATCATTATTTGGTGGCGAGTTTTAGATTAACTGTTTTTTATGTAAATTTTAAAAAACTCTTGATATTAAGGCATTAATAGCAATTATATAATTATTGCTAACCAATTAACAACAAAGTGCTCATTGGCTAAAAGAATATTTTGGTCTAGAGCATTATGTTTTTTTGCTTCACACGCACTACGCATCATGAGCATCATGACATTGAAGCCGGTATCGAAGAAATCAAAAACAATGTCTAATGCAATAGCCATAACTATTGCCTCGACCGGTATCCCAAAAGAACTAAATAGGATAGTAAAGATAACAGTTCCGGCCCCGGGAATCGGGGGAAGAGCAATAGCACAAAGTGGCACGATTAATAGTGTCATAAGAATAAATGATAAAGTGATTTCGACTTGATAGATTTCTGCAAAGGTTATTGATAGTACGCTCAGATGAACAATGCTTGACGGCATATAAATAACTGAGGTTATTGGCATTACGAAAGAAATTGTACTTTGATTAATGCCAAGTTTCTTTTCTCCGGTATCCATTGCAAGAGGAAGGGCAGAAAAGCTCGATGCAGTTGTTAGGGCAACTAGGAATGGCGGTAGAATTTTTTTCAAAAGCTTAAGCGGAGGACACTTCAAACGTAATGAAGATATCATCCATACTATTAGTGTCAACGTTAAAGTTAAGCTCATTGAGAGAAGAAGGGGTTTTAAGAATAAAAGAATTTCCTTTTCCTGACCAACCCAAATCTGTCTAACAAGAATAACAAAGATATAAATGGGGACCAGTAGGCAAACAGTTGAAACAACTTTTTGCATAATGGTCGATGATTCATTTACAAGACCTCTGACTTTGCTTCCGCGCTCTCCGACGCTTATAAGCACTATTCCAATAATCACTGCTATTACAATGACCTGCAAAATGTTTCCTGTCATAAAAGGAGTGACAATATCTGAGGGAAGAATGCCAAAGAGCAACTGACTAATTTGATTTATTTGTGAAGGGGCTCCATCTGAAACCGAAGTTAGACTAAGTGTTACAAAAGGAAGAATAAGCGCAGTTGCAAACGTGCAGACAGCAAAGGAGTATAAGACAAGTTTAGTAAGAAGAGAACGACCAACGCGACCGAACGTTTCCGAGTCTCCCATACCTATTATTCCACTGCAAATGGTTACGCAAATCATTAGGCCGGAGAAGGTATTTAATAGTCCTAAAAAGGCACTAGACATTGGAGTGAGAGCGATATCAATTATGTTTTGACGTATCGCTTCAGCTATGTAACTGCGTCCTAAAAAGCCAACTAGAAGAGCAGATAGCAGTGCAATGATAATCCAAACTAAAGTGTTCACCTTAGGCCGCTCGGCTAAAACAATTGAAAAAGAGCTTGTATTGCGTCTATGACTATATGTAGGAGACAGCCCGAGTGACTGCATAATTTCGCTAGCTAGGGGGCTATCGTCCATTGATGGGTCAAACTGCTCTGATTCATAGCAAATCCTAAAGATGTGTCGGCCGAATTGTTTTCCGAGCCCTACGCGAATAGTTTTTCCTTCACCGCATCGTTCCATAATATTCAGCAATAGCTCTTCTATGGTTAGGCGAATGCGCTGAACGCCGCGACTATTTGTATTTATTGTTTTTAAGTAATCTTGAACAACGCTAGAGATTGTGTCGATAGTTGCTCTATTTAATGAATGCTCTTTGTAGGTTAATCTCACTTATTAATAGTCTCCATTAGTTGCTTGCTACTTTTTGTACAATTTTTTATAACATCCGTTTTATTATTAGTCAAGGGTTGTTAAGCACTTAGCCTCTAATGACAATTAGAATGGCAAAAAAATAGATATAAATGAGAAAGAAGCTATTGATAAAACTAGACTTATTGAGCATAATATAGAAAAAGAAAGTCCATTGTAGACTTTTAAAAATAAGGAGATATCAAGTGGATTATAGGAAGTATAACGATACAATATATATTAGAGCGGATAAAGGTGATGAGATTATAGGATGCATTCTTAGGGTCTGTGAAAAAGAGCAGATTAAGTCAGCCATTTTTAATGGAATTGGTGGATGCAGTGAGGCGCTGGTTCAAAGTTTATTGCCAGAAAAAGGCACATTTGAGACGCAGACTTTAAGTGGCATGCTAGAACTACTTTCACTAACCGGCAATGTGGTTGTTGATGAGAATAATAATCTTTACCAGCACTCTCATGCAGTATTTTCATATAAAGAAGCTAATCAGCATCGTATTGCCGGCGGGCATATTAAATCGATTACAGTTCTGTATACAGCAGAGATCGAATTAAGACCGGTTAAAGGCGGAGTTATATGCCGCAAAAAAGATTTAGAAACAGGCACAGGTTTTTGGAGTTTTTTGTAAGACTTAAAAAAACTAGAGAGGGAATAAGTAAATAAAAACGGCTTGTTTTCGATTAATACTCGAATAATCAAGCCGTTTTTTAGTAACTTATTTATCTAACAGTAATTAGTCAGATTTCTTTTCCCAGCTGTGAGAGTTGGATTTTACTTTGAGTTTATAGTTTTCATCTTCAACTGCTACTTTGCAGAAATGAGCAGTATCTGATAACTCTCCCGATTTAATCTCGATATCAAGGTCTCCTTTAAACGGAATCTTGAATTGAGCTTTAACATCGCAAGACTTTTTCTCAACGAATGCACCATTTACGTACAATTCGATTTCCTTTTGGTTGGAATAAACGTTCAAAATGAATTTATTTCCTGTTCTATTTGCATATCTCTTTCCTGCTATATGAACGAAAGGTTCCTTTGACCAACTTGCCTTATAAATATAGAAAGAGTCCTTTTTGATTTTTCTATCAAAGGTAACAAGTCCTTTGTGGTTCATTCCGGGTTCGCCGCCTTGGTTTCTTCCATCAGAACCGAAGTCAAACATATTCCAAACGTGTGTAGCCCAAAGGTACTTTGTCTTTTTGATGAATTTTGCGAGATACTCGTGATACTTGCACTGGTACTCTTCGCTGTTGTCTCCAATCTTCGGCTTAGGTGAGTGGAAGTTGGTCATAGCTTCTGCACCATACTCACTTAGACCAATAACGTATTTAGGATAGAGGAGACGGAAGAATCCGAACCAAAGCTCATTCATAAAGAAGAAAGGAACATACCATCCGAAATAGAGGTTCCATGAAGCAACATCAGACACATGGTTGAGTTTGTTGAAAGGAGTTGTCATAGCGAATGCTGCAATTGTCGTTTTTCTTGTCGGGTCAAGCTTGTGGCAAAGCTCGTTTAGTTCTTTATGCAAAGCAAGTTTTTCTTTCTTGTTGTTTTTGAACATTGTTATTTCGTTTGAAATACCCCAAACAACAATTGAAGGGTGGTTATATTGCTGAACGATTAACTCTGTCATTTGAGATCTAGCATTATCATCGCCGCCTTCTAGGTGCATTGATATGTAAGGAATCTCTGCCCAAACAACAAGGCCGTATTTATCGCAAAGGTCATAGAAGTAATCATCATGCTGATAATGCGCAAGTCTAATTGTATTTGCACCAATATCTCTTATTATTTCCATATCCTCTTCATGCATCTCTTTTGTTATTGCGTTTCCTACTTTTGGTCTATCCTGGTGACGGCAAACACCGCGAAGAGGGTAAGACTTTCCATTAAGGAAGAAACCTTTGTTGGTTATATCAAAGAAACGGAAACCGAAATTAGAGCAAAGCTGATCAGTAACTTCGCCGTTTACAGTAAGAGTTGCGGTTGCGGTATAAAGGTATGGATCTTCTAGTCCGTTCCAAAGGTGAGGCGCTTCTACTACAATCTCTTCGTTGTTTTTGCCGGTTGCGATAAGTTCGCCGTCAGCATCCTTAATTTCGATTGAAACATCTCCTTCGGATTTTGTATAAGCTTCAACCTTAACTGTACCTTTGCCATCTTTAACTATAGGGGTAACGGCAATTCCAGGGCCGCCATGGTAGTCAAGATCAAAGTGATCTGCGCTGACGATAATGAGATTTACATCTCTATATATTCCTCCGTAAAAAGTAAAGTCAGCTTTTTGAGGATAAACTTTATCAGAATATCTATTGTCAACTTCAACTACAAGCTTATTTGTATCGTTTAGATAATCTGTAATATTTACACGGAATTTGGAATAGCCCCCGTCATGAGTGCCAGCTTCCTGTTCGTTTAGGATAACTTTTGCAGAAGAATTCACACCTTTGAACTCAAGATATACCTGTTCGCCGGGCGCTATTTCTATTTTGCCAAGTTCCTTTGTGTAAATCGCAACGGTTCTGACATAATCGTCTCCACCGTCTTGTCCGTCGATTCCATTCCAGGAATGAGGAATATCAACGGCAGATTTAACTCCGTTGAGATCGAATTCCCATCCATTGTTAATGTTTGTGATTTTTCTCATTTTCCTTTCACCTTGATTATTATTTTAAATATCACTGTTTTTCCGTCACCAGCGAAGACAAAAAAGCAATTTATTTTGCATATTTGCAATTAGTGAGCGTCAAAAAAAGCATTTTGACTATAATACCATTTTATATGATTATTTTCAATACTTGTTTTTGTAAAAATGAGGTTAAATTTTGAAAGTAAATTCCCAAAGTTAATTCTAGAGTAGAATTTAGCAAGTGAATCTTCGTTATTTTTCAATAATCACTTGAATAACAATTTGCTAAAATGTATACTACGTTTAAATATATTGTTTTTTGGAACTAGAAAATGATTAAAAACAATCGCGTCATAAGTTTAATTATAATTTTCCTTATATATAGTGCAGCTGGGGCACTTGGAATAGGCACTTATTATTACTTACAATTTGATTTCTGGCTGAACCTTCTAATAGCTGATGCTGTAGCGACGGTTGCAGTTTTCCTTTTCAGCCTTATCTTTTCGAATGCTTCCTGTTATGATGCTTATTGGAGCGTTGCACCGATGGTCATAATGAAAGTTCTACTTTTTTCAAAAGAACTGAATGTGGTGCGAATACTTCTTGCCGTTGCGATTCTCGGATGGGGAGCTAGGCTTACGGCTAACTGGGTTTACACTTTCGAGAACCTAAACTGGGAAGACTGGAGATATGTTTATTACAAAAAGAAGTCGGGATGTCTTTATCCAATCGTGAATTTCTTCGGCATTCACTTAATGCCTACTATCATTGTATATTCTTTCATTCTTCCCGCAGTATATGCTTTTGAAACGGAAGTCACTCTCAATTTCTGGTCAATACTATTTTTCATAACGGCAGTTCTATCTTTCGTGATTCAAGGCATTGCGGACGTAGAAATGCATATATTCAGAAAAAATAAGGATGGCATTTTTATCCGAAAGGGATTATGGAAAAACGCGAGACATCCCAATTATCTCGGTGAAATCTGCATGTGGTGGTCAATTGGTCTATTAAGCGTCCTTAGCATGAATATGCACTATTATCTATTAGGGGGAGCGCTTCTTAACACCTTATTGTTCGTATTCATTTCCGTGCCTTTAGCGGAGAGACATCAGCGTGATCGTAAGCCTGGATTTGACGAGTATAAAAGCGAAACGAGAATGTTTCTTCCCATTCCAAGATTTTCTAGAAAAAAAACTGACGATATTGAATGATTAATATTTTAGTAGTAAAAACAGGGCATATCTTGACTTAAAAAGACAGTTTAAGATATGCTTTTTTTATGTTTCGCGTGTATTTAAAAAACGCGCCTAGGAGAGAAAAAATGAAAAGAGAAATCTCAATTAGAAAAGCTGAAGAAAAAGACTGCGGATTAATCTTAAGCTTTATAAAAGAACTTGCCGTATATGAAAAAATGGAAGACCAGGTAGTGGCAAGTGAAGATTTAATAAAAGAATGGGTATTTGAAAAGAAAAAGGCAGAAGTTATCTTCTCGCTAGCTAACGGAGCAGAAGTCGGTTTTGCGCTTTTCTTTCATAATTTTTCAACTTTTTTAGGAAGAGCGGGGATATATCTTGAAGACTTATTTGTTTTAGAAGAATACCGTGGCATTGGCTGCGGAAAGGCGCTTCTTTCTTATCTAGCTAAATTAACGGTTGAGCGCGGCTGCGGAAGGCTAGAGTGGGCTTGTCTAGACTGGAATAGACCAAGCATAGATTTCTATCTTTCTCTAGGCGCAGCTAGAATGGATGAGTGGACTACATATAGGTTAACTGGAGAGTCACTTAAGAAAATGGCAGATAATCATTAAAAGTTGATTAGATTATCATCATTATATTGAAAGAGAAAGCGTTTTCTTGTATTATTTATGTAATTAAAGGTTTGGAGGCTAAGTTTTGAATCCGTTAGATTGGTTTGCGGGGATATTTGAATCCTTTAAAGCGGAATTTTATGCTTACTTAATTACGGTTGCAGTCATGGTCGTTATAATGATTGTAATTTTTTTCGTGTCAAAAGGAAGATTTTTTAAACCGCTTAGAATTATAAAGATTGTAATTAACTGTGTTTTAGGATTTGTAATACTATTTATCATAAATGGTATCGGAGGCTTTTTCACCGGAGGGGCATGGGCATTTACTCCAAAGGCATGGTACTCCTGGGTCATAATAGGACTCTTCGGAATCATAGGAATAGTATTTCTCATTGTTTCCATATTTGTTTGGCCGGACGTATTCGTCTCCACTTCTGGCGCCTCGGCTGGCTGATAATTAGACGCACTAAAAGCTCCTTTAGTAAGGGGCTTTTTTGATGCGCTTTTTGATTGGTAATTTTAAAAAGCACTTGCAAAAATAACCTAAAAATAGTAATATTAAATTTAAGAATTCTAAAGAAACGGGGGTTAAAGTAATGACATTGGAATTTGATTACAACAATATGATGGCAGATATCATCGGAGAGCATGGAATCGACGAAAAGGTATTTGAAAGCGGAAAAGACGAAATAGCAAAAGCATATAAAAAAGTCATAGATGGCTGCGGAAAAGGCTGGCAGGAATGGGCAGATATTCCTTACTCAGACTATTCAATATATGATGAAATGATTGCATATATGTCGGATATTCGTAAAAAAGCATCTGCATTTGTTGTTCTTGGAATCGGCGGAAGTGCGCTTGGTCCTATTGCAGTTGTGCAGGCACTACTTAATATGCGTTTGAATGAACTGCCTCAGTCAGCGCTTAAAGCAGCATGTCTTCCAAAGATTTACATCGAAGATAATATAGACCCTGAAAGAATGAATGAGCTAATTGAGCTTATTGATTTAAAAACAACTTACTTCAATGTCATAACAAAGAGCGGTGAAACATCAGAAACGCTCTCACAGATGCTGGTTCTATATGACCTTATGAAAAAGGCTGTGGGAAAAGAGGAAGCTAAGAAGCATTTCATCGCAACTACAACCATCGGCAAGGGCACGCTATATAATCTTGCTCAAAAAGAAGGATTCAAAACTTATGGAATAGGCCTTGGAATTGGTGGAAGATTCAGCGTTCTTTCAAATGTAGGACTTGTTCCTTTTGCTGTAATGGGTATAGATATAAAGGGACTTTTAAAGGGCGCAAAGGATATGAGCGAAGACTGCAAAGTAGCCGATATTTTCAAAAACCCCGGACTACTTACCGCATATCTTCAGTATCAGGCAGCTAAAAAAGGCGCAAACGTAAGTGTAATGATGCCTTATGCGGACAGTTTAAAATATATGTCAGACTTTTATTGCCAAATTTGGGCAGAGTCGCTAGGAAAGGCTGTTGACCTTGAAGGAAACTTCGTACACGTTGGACAGACCCCTGTAAAATCTCTCGGCGTAACCGATCAGCACTCTCAGGTTCAGTTATATACGGAAGGGCCTTTTGACAAGATAATAACATTCCTTGCAGTTAAAAAATTCAGAAAAGATGTTCTTATACCAAAGGACGACGATATAGATGCATGCGACTTTTTGAAAGGTCATACGATGGGCGAACTTCTCAATCACGAAAGAGTTGCTACAGAATATGCATTGAAAAAGGCAGGAAGAATGAACTTTACAATTACTCTTCCTGAAGTAAACGAATATACGGTTGGTCAGCTTCTTGCTTACTATATGTTTGAAACGGCATATACCGGAGCGCTACTAAACATAGATACATTTAATCAGCCGGGAGTTGAGGAAGGAAAGAAAGCAACTTTCGCAATGCTTGGCCGGACTGGATACGAAGCAAAACTTGCAGAAGTTAATGCTTCAGTGAAAAAAGCTAAATACACAATAGGAAAGTAATACATAAAAATGCAGTTAGGAATATCAACAGCATCGTTTTTTAGAAAGATTCTGACAGAGAGTTGCTTTGCTAAACTCGCAGAAATGGGCGTAAAGAATACTGAAGTTTTTCTTTCAAGTTATTCGGAAACTGACCCAGGCTTTGCAGATGCGCTCGCAGAAAAGAAGGGGGATATTAACGTCCACTCAATACACGCGCTTGCCATTCAGTTTGAAGAGCAGCTCTTTTCGAAAGCACAAAGAGTCAGAGATGATGCAGAAACATATTTTAGAAGAGCGCTTTATGTAGGAAACGTGCTTGGAGCTAGATACTATACTTTCCACGGCCCGCTTGTGCTTATAAAAAGCATAGAACAAATGCCGATTGAGCGCTACGCTGAGATAATGACCGGGCTAGCTGACATTGCGGACAATTACGGAATGTTTGTAGCACAGGAAAATGTTCACTACTGCTATTCAAACAACCCAGAGTTCTTCAAAATGCTACTCAGACTTTGCCCCAAGATTAAGACGACACTTGACATAAAACATGCCCTTATATCCGGATATGATCCGATTGCTTTTTTGGATGCTATGGGAGACCGTCTTGTAACTGTTCATGCAGTTGATGTAGACAAAGAGGGCGCTCCCCGTCTTCCAGGAAAGGGTAGATACAATTTCGAAAGGCTATTCAAGGAAATAGAGGCAAGAAAGCAAATAATAAACCCGGCGGTTCTAATAGAAGGATATGCGAGAAACTTCTCTTCGATTGACGAACTTGAAGAATCTTATGAATATCTACACAAAATACTATCTAAATAAAAAATTTTTTCAAATATAAAGGAGTGGCTTTAAATGAATAAGCTTACAGTCAGAGACGTTGATGTCAAAGGCAAAAAAGTTCTTGTCCGTTGTGACTTCAACGTGCCTATGAAAGATGGTTTGATTACCGATGAAAACAGAATAATGGGAGCTCTTCCCACAATCAAATATTTGATTGATCACGAAGCTAAAATAATTCTTTGTTCTCATATGGGCAAACCGCACTCGATTTTTTCGAGCGAAGTTAAACTAAACAAGAAGGATAAGGCTAAAGTCGAAGCTCTTCCCGCTGAAGAGCAAAAAGCCGCAAAGCAGGCAATTATAGATAAAGCGCTTAAAGACGAGCCCAAAAAACTTACTCTTGCGCCCGTTGCAAAGAGACTTAACGAACTGCTCGGTGGAAAAGTTACTTTTGCAAGTGACGTTATAGGCCCGGATGCAAAAGCAAAGGCAGCTTCTCTTAAAAACGGCGAATGCCTTCTTTTAGAGAACCTTCGTTTCCACTGGGAAGAAGAGAAGAAAGATGAGAATTTCTGCAAAGAACTTGCCAGCCTTATAGACGGAGATAAAGGAATATATGTTAACGATGCTTTCGGAACGGCTCACCGCTCACATGCATCGACTGCAGCAATAGTAGAATACGGATTCGTTAAGACGGCAGTTTGTGGTTTTTTAATCGAAAAAGAGCTTTCAGTTATGGCTGACTCGCTAGATAATCCCACTCGTCCGTTCGTTGCAATACTTGGCGGAGCAAAGGTAGCAGACAAACTTAATGTTATAAGCAACCTTCTTGAAAAGTGCGATACTCTCATTATTGGCGGAGGAATGGCATATACTTTCATTAAAGCGCTTGGCGGTTCGATCGGAACATCGCTTGTTGATGACGAAAAGATTAGTTACTGCAAGGAAATGATAGAAAAGGCTAAATCTCTTGGAAAGAAGCTCCTTCTTCCTGTAGATACCGTTATAACCAAGGAATTTCCTAACCCCATTGATGCTGTCATTGAGACCTCTGTAGTAGCATCTGACGCAATTCCTTCAGATATGATGGGAATGGATATAGGCCCTAAAACACGCAAGCTATATGCTGATGCAGTAGCTAATGCTAAGACAGTTATCTGGAATGGCCCGATGGGCGTATTCGAAAACCCCATTCTCGCAGAGGGCACGAAGGCAGTTGCAAAAGCACTTGCTGACGTATACGGAAAGGCAACTACGATAATAGGCGGAGGAGACTCTGCCGCTGCCGTTCAGCAACTTGGCTTTGCAGATAAAATGACACACATTTCAACAGGTGGCGGAGCTTCACTTGAGCTCTTTGAAGGAAAAGTTCTTCCCGGCATTGCATGCCTGAATGAAAAATAAGCCATCTAAAAAAGTTAGTTACTTAACACTCCTTTGTATCTGAAAAATATAAAGGAGTTTTTCTTTAATAAAAATGTAACGCTTGATTTTCTAGGCACATATGATAAAATTTAGTAGATGAATAATGGAAGAAAAAAATGCCATTTAGTGCTAGCCGGCGAGGGCGAGATAGTGAAGGAATTAATTGGCTCTAATGATTATATTATTGCAGTTGACGGAGGGTACAATAAATGCGTTAGCATTAGACTTACTCCTTCAATGGCAATAGGCGATTTTGACTCTTTAGGATTCGTTCCTTCGTGCGGAAATGTTGTTAAGCTTAAAGCAGAAAAGGATTTAACTGACTCTTTTGCTGCAGTTTTAGAAACAGAGAGTGATAATTTTACTGAATATATAATCCACTGCGGTCTTGGTGGAAGGCTCAGCCACACTCTAGCTAATATTGGTCTCCTTGAAAAGATTTATGACTTAGGTAAAGATGGATTGATTGCCAGCGAAAGCGAACGGGTGCATATTATCCGCTCATCTGCTTCATTTAGCGAAGGTGGTTATTTATCACTAATCGCGCTAACTGAAGAGGCGGTCGTATCAATAAAGAATTGTAAATATTCAGGCGAGTTCATTTTAAAAAGAGATGCAAGTCTAGGCGTGTCAAATGAGCCGCTTAAAGGGGCGTTAGTAACCGTAAAATCCGGAAAAGTCCTTGCGATAGAAGAAAGAATGTAAATAAAAAGAAAACTTTATTGCGTTTTCGACAAAATAATGAGATAATATTTTATAGAATATGCGTAGAAACAAATTTGCAATATTACTAACTTTAGCTCTCGGGCTTTTAGCATTCATTATAGTGCTAAGCCTTGTTTTTACTGTATTTTTCATTGAATTTGACGGATTAACTATATATGGAAAAACTGAAGACGTAGTTAGAGCGGATTCTTTCGTTCGGGGAAAAGTCGAAAAGGTTAGATATTCAAGCATTTTTCTATTTGACAAAGAATCTGTAGAAAAAGATGTTAACGAGATTTTAAACGTTGAAGCTACTGAAGTTGAGTGTGTCTTCCCGAACAAAATAGTAATTCACTATACTTTGTCTACATGCGATTATATGATTGCCTTTGACGGTGGATACGCTTTAGGCGGACAAAACGGAAAAGCACTAATAACCGGGCGGACAGATTTTAGAGAGAGCGATGACAGTCTGGTTTTGGTTTCTTTTCCCGGCTCTGAATCACTAAGTATCAAAGAAGGCGACATGCTTCTTGAAAAAGAATCGCTAGAACGCGAGGTTGTTACTCAGCTTTTATACAGAACGCCGTATTTTGTCAATAAAAACGGTGAACAGGTATTCAACAAGAATTCTATAAAAGACATATCAATATTTTCGGCTAGAGATATTAGGTTTAATCTATGGACAGGGCTAAGCGTGAAAATAACCTGTGCATTAGATCATCTTGACGATGCAGTCAAAGAGTTCGTTTCCTGGTACAGCGAGGCTTCGGACGAAAAAAAGGAGGGAGGAAGCGCAACAGTTTCTTTTTCTGAGACCGCCGGCAAGATAAGGATTTCATACGGATTATAAAATAAGCATTTGTTAATTAAATAACTCAAAAAAAA
>JAGCYK010000027.1 GCA_017960845.1 Clostridia bacterium
ATAGATTTGCCGTGGGGAAGCGTTACCGGCGTTCGCCCAACAAAACTTGCGTATGAGTATTTGTCTAATGACGGTTCTGTTGACTCAATCGCGGATTATTTATCTAGAGTATATTTAGTTAGCAACGAAAAGGCGAAACTAGTTGAAAAAATTATTAGTATTCAAAAGCCTTATCTATATAATGACGATTTCGTAAACATTTACGTTAATATTCCTGTTTGTCAAACCAGATGCAATTATTGTTCTTTTCCTTCGGATACTTTGAAACGTTTATCGCCATTTATGGATGAATATGTCTCAAAACTATGCATCGAAATAGAGCAGACAAAAATGCTCATTAATAGTCAAGGAAAAAAGATTCTTTCAATATATTTTGGTGGCGGGACCCCGTCTATTTTAAGCCCTTCGGCAATTGCTAGCGTTTTAAGAGCTACTGGAACAAGTCTAGAAACTACATTTGAAGCAGGTAGAGAAGATAGCATTACTCCAGAAAAACTTAAGGCTATGAAAGATTGTGGCGTGCATAGAATATGCTTGAACCCGCAGTCTCTTAATGATAAGACAATGATAGCCATTGGGCGCAACCAGACTGAAAAGAGTTTTTATAAATGTTATGAGAGCGCTGAGAAATTCGGATTTATCATTAATACGGACATAATAGCCGGACTTGACGGAGAAAACTTCGAAGATTTTAAATATACTGCAGATAGAATACTTCAGCTTAAACCGCAAAATGTTACAGTTCACACTCTTTCAAGAAAAAGAGGCTCGGATAATGCGGAAAAGCAACTTGAAAACGTCTACGCATCTAAAATGATTGATTATAGTGCAAACCTGTTTTCAAAGGACTATAATCCGTATTATATGTATAGACAAAAATATATGCTTGGCGGGCTGGAAAACACAGGCTACGCACTTAGCGGAACCGAATGCATAAATAACATTACTGTAATGGAGGAAACGGTTCCGGTATATGCATGTGGAGCAGGCGGTATTTCAAAAAGATTTCGCTATGGAAATATTGATAGATATGCAAATATAAAGGATATCCCACTTTATCTAGAAAAATTCGATGAAAGACTAGATAAAAAAATAAGATTTCTTTCGGGTGAAGATGTATGAGAACGTTTATAGCAATTAATATTCCAACTACTATTAAGGATACTATTGTTAATGAAATGAGTATTCTTAGGAAAGAGCATCCGGCAAATTATTCTAAGCCTGAGAATCTACATCTAACATTATGCTTTATAGGGGAAATAAGCGAAAAAGAAGTTCCGTCCATAAAAGAGGCTTTAACTGAAATAAATCTAAGTAGTTTTGACTGGCAGATAGAAAAATATTCATATTTTAAAATGTCTAGTAAGGGGATTCTAACCAGGAAAATTATTACCGGACGCGAAATGTATGATTATCAAAAGCAACTTATAGATACTCTCATAAGAAAAGGTTTTTCCATTGAAAGACGAAAGTTTTTTCCACATATTACTATTGCTAGGGAAATAGATCTATTTAAACTAAATTTTACTAGTCTTAATGAAGGTTTAACTTTTCCAAGAATAATCACGAATAAAGTAGATTTAATGGTATCTGAAAGGATTAACGGCAAACTTTTCTACAGAAGTATTTTTTCGGTAGGTGCAAATAAATGAGATTAGACAAATTATTATCCGACTCTGGATATGGCAGCAGAAAAGAAGTAAAAAACCTTATAAAATCCAAAAACGTTGCAGTAAACGGAGAAATTGAGCGGGATGGAGCAAGAATAATAGATGAAAATATAGATGAGGTCTTAGTGCTTGGAAAGCCTATCATCTATGAAAAAAATTTGTATATCCTACTTAATAAACCAAAAGGATACCTTAGTGCTACCAAAGATCCTTCTGCTCCTGTTGTTACCGATTTAGTAGAATTAGATGGCAAGCGTAGTATTTTTCCTGTAGGCAGGCTAGACAAAGATACTACCGGGACAATGCTTTTAACTGATGATGGCAAGATGGCGCATAGTCTCTTATCGCCAAAAAAGCATGTAGATAAAACGTACTACGTTGAGACAGATATTCCGATTCTAGACATTAATCTCGCTAAAAATATTTTTAGTGAAGGAATCGAAATGGACGGAAAAAAAACACTTCCTGCAAAATTAGAAGTGAAAGGGGAAAGAGAGTATTTAGTTACTATAAGAGAGGGAAAATATCATCAAGTTAAAAGGATGTTTTCTTATCTTGGCTGTGAAATAATAAAATTAGATAGAGTTTCTTTTGCTTTCTTAAACTGCGAAGGATTATCGAGCGGACAGTGGCGCTTTTTAAAAGAAGAGGAAATTCTGAAACTTAAAGAGCTTTGTTAGTTTAATATTTCCTTTTTTATGAGTCTATAGATAGATCCTGAATAGAAGGATCAACATAAATTGTTTTTGCTGAGAAATATTCTACTTTTCCAGGAGCGGCACCTTTTGGCTTGTGGACATATTTGATTTTAGGATAGTCAACAGGAACGTTTTCTGAGAGCCGAGCCTTAGAGAAGAATGCAGCAGCTTTTGCGGCGGTTTCAAGAATCTCTTGGGGAACAGAAGTGTTTCCGCATTTTATAACTACATGGCTACCATGAATGCCTTGAACATGAAGCCATAAATCTTCGCCACGTGCTTGCTTTGTGATTTTATCGTTTTGCAAGTTGTTTTTGCCAATGAGAATTGTAAATCCTTTAATCTGAAAAACTCTGGGCAAGCTTTCTTCTTTTTTCTTTTTTCTTTCATTTTGGCTTGTTGCTAGGCCGTATGAAACCAACTCTTCATATATATCTGATAAATCTTCAGGGTAGACCGCTGAGTCAATTGAGGCGTCTATGCTTTCTAGGTATTCTAAGTTCTTTCTAGCATCAGTAATTTGACTTTGCAAAGCCTGCAAAGTTCTCTTTTTTTTGTGATATCTTGTAAAATGTTTTTGCGCATCTTCCACAGGAGTTTTTTCTGTAAGGCGAATACTAATATCCTCGCCACTTTCCCAGTCAGTGACAATGACCATATTATCGCCATTTTTTATCTTAAATATATTAGCAGTTATAAGTTCTCCTATTTTCTTTTCGTTTTCGTAATCTTTAGCGGAAGCTTCTTCATTTAAGAATAATCCAAGTTTTTTCTTTTGTTTGTCCATTGCTGCAGAGACGATTTTCTTTAATTTATTTGATTCGTTTTTAAAGGCTTTTTCTTTTTCTTTCGGTAGAAAATAACTATCCATAGCTTCGCTTAAGCTTTGCGCATTTATCTGCGAACAATCAACACTAGAGTAGCGAAAAGCGGTAAAATCTTCAACGAGCCCATTATTTCCTTTTAATATTTGTGGGTTAAGTTTGCTACCTAATAGTTTTTGGCAAGCTTTTGAAAAGTTGATGCCACTACTTTTTGCTTCGTTTTGGATTTCTTTAGCAGTTATTTGCGATAAACCCATTGCCATAGAAACTATTTCTGATGGGGTGTAATCTAGTAAGATATCTGACTCAGCGCTTAAAGGATTAATTTTGTTGATAGTGCTTGGAGTTAAATACTTTATTCCTGGAACAATGGGATGAGACTCAGACAGGGGAATATGCTTTAAAGCTTCAGTAATTGTGCCGTCACTTAATGTGAGAAGAAGATTTGAATATTTTCCCATAAGCTCCGCAATTAAAACATATTCTTTTTCGTAGCCGAGTTCTGTTCTAGATATTATATGGAATTTTAGTATTCTTTCGAACTGCTCGCATTCAACTTTCTTAATAATACCTCCGCCTATATGCTTTCTTAAGTGCATAAGAAAAGATATGGGAACAGGAAGTGACTGAATCCGTTCTTTTGATATATAGCATCTTGGAGAAACTCCCATAGAGAATAATAGATTGCGCTGTCCGTTTAATGTATGAATGTAAAGCATTATGTTTTGACTAGCATTCATAGCGATTTTTTCTATTCTTCCGCCGGCAAGATTGTCATCCAATTCTCTTGCTAAAAACATATATGTAAAAGCATCTAAAGGCATACTAAAATATTAGTATAAAAATGGTATAAATGCAATTTGTTTGACACAAATATGGGTTTATGTTATATTATCTCACGCTTGATTTACGCTAATAATACTATTTGAAAGGAATATATTTAGATGGAATACGCATCAAAAAGAGAAAAGAACACAGTTACCGTTACTTTCACGGCAACAGAAGAAGAGTTTATAGAAGCTGAGAGAATAGCTTTTCAGAAAGAAAGAGGAAGATATGCCGTTCCCGGATTTAGAAAGGGTAAGGCTCCTAAACATATGATAGAGCAGGCATACGGCCCTGTATTCTTTGAATCAGCACTTGACGAACTCATCCAAAACAAGTATGAGGATTATCTTAACGGGCTTACTAACGATTATCCTTTAGACAAGCCTCAACTTAACATTAAAAACTATGACACAAAGAGTCTTGAATGGGAAATATCTTTTACTGTTAATCCTGTTGTTGAGCTTTGTGATTATAAGAATATAACGATTAAAAAGATTGAACATACAGTTAGCGATGAAGATGTAGATAACGAATTAAAGCGCATTCAAGAAAGAAATGCTAAATTTGATGAAGTTGAAACTGCCGAAAATGGTGACACGGTCAACTTAGATTACTCCGGAAGCATTGGTGGAGAAAAGTTTGATGGGGGCTCTGCTACAGGTCAAAATCTTGTTCTCGGCTCAAATACCTTTATTCCTGGTTTCGAGGATCAGCTTGTTGGATGCAAAGCAGGAGAGGAAAAGGCCATTTCAGTTAAATTCCCTGACGACTATCATGCAGACGAATTAAAGGGAAAAGATGCTATCTTTGAGTGCAAAATAAACAAGATTACTAGGAAGACACTTCCTGAAATAGATGATTCTTTAGCACAAGATGTTTCAGACTTTGAAACTCTTGAAGAATACAAAAAGCAGATTAAGACTGATTTAGAAGAGTCTGCTAAGCAAAAAACCAAATCTGAAAAGGAAGATGCAATTATTGAGGCAATAGTTGCTGGTTCTAAGGCTGATATTCCTGATTGCTTGATTGATCAGACTGAAGATGAACTTGTAGATGAATTTGCTAATAGATTAAGTGCACAAAAGCTTAGTATTGATGACTTTTTCAAATATACC
>JAGCYK010000028.1 GCA_017960845.1 Clostridia bacterium
AAGGCAGAAAAAGGCGTTCACAGGCTCGTTAGGATTTCTCCATTTGACTCAAATGCCCGCCGCCATACTTCCTTTGCAAGTCTTGACGTTATGCCTGAAATAGAGAGCGACAGCGAGATAAAAATAGACGATAAAGATTTAAAGATAGACACGTACCGTTCAAGCGGAGCGGGCGGGCAGCACATCAACAAGACTGACTCTGCAGTAAGAATAACTCACATCCCGACGGGAATAGTTACCAGCTGCCAGACGCAAAGGTCTCAGACCCAAAACAGAGAATATGCAATGCAGATGCTGATGTCAAAGCTCGTCGAACTCAGACTTGCCGAGCAGCAAGCAAAAGCTGCGGATATAAAGGGCGAGCTGAAAAAAATAGAATGGGGCAGCCAGATAAGATCTTATGTATTCTGCCCATATACGCTTGTCAAAGACCACCGCACAGGATACGAAGAACCCAATGTGCAATCGGTAATGGACGGCAATATAATCGAGTTCATATTCGATTACCTTAGAAAAAGCTGAAAAAGCAATCAGGGGTTCTTTCACTAAAGAACCTCTTTTGTAATTATAATGGGAAGTACTATTATGGAAAAAGTCAGAACAAGATTTGCGCCTTCTCCGACCGGGCAGATGCATATAGGCGGAATGAGAACAGCGCTATATGCGTATCTCTATGCCAAAAGGAGCGGGGGAGATTTTATTCTAAGAATAGAAGATACCGACCAGGACCGCTTTGTTGAAGGCGCGACTGAGCTTATTTATAGGTCACTTAAGGAATCCGGACTCGTTTATGACGAAGGCCCGGACATAGGCGGTGAGTACGGACCTTACATTCAATCCGAAAGAAAGAATATATATTTAGAGTATGCAGAAAAGTTAGTCAGGAGTGGAGACGCGTATTACTGATTTTGCACCAAAGAGCGCTTAAAAGAAATGCACGAAGCCGGTGCGGTTAAGTACGATAAAAAGTGCCTAGCGCTAACAAAGGAAGAAATCGAGCGAAAAAAGGCAGCCGGCGAGCCGTATGTAATAAGACAAAACGTGCCGCTAAGCGGAGAATATACATTCCACGATATGGTATTTGGCGATGTTACAGTGCCTTACTCCGAGCTCGAAGACAACGTCCTTATTAAAAGCGACGGGCTTCCGACATATAATTTTGCTAATGTTATTGACGACCATCTAATGGGAATCACTCATGTCATTCGAGGCGTAGAGTATCTTTCTTCAACGCCTAAGTATGACCTTTTGTACCGTGCGCTTGGCTGGGAGCCCCCTGTATATATTCACCTTCAGCCGGTAATGAAGGACGCTCAGCATAAATTATCCAAGAGATACGGCGCGGCAAGCTATGAAGATTTTCTTAAAAAAGGTTATCTAAAAGACGCAATAATAAACTATATAGCGCTTCTTGGCTGGAGCCCTAAAGACGGAACAGAAAAGTTCGGTATGGACTTTATGCTGAAAACGTTTTCGGTTGAGGGCCTATCTAAGTCCCCGTCAATTTTCGACGAAGCAAAACTGCGCTGGCTAAACGGAGAGTACATAAAAGAAATGACGGACGAAGAGTTCTACGAAGCTGCTCTTCCTTTTATGCAAAAAGTTCCGTACCTAGAGGGCTATGATCTTAAATACCTTGCTTCGCTTCTCCGTTCAAGAGCAGAGTCGCTTACTGATGTAGGCGCTTCAGAGTTTTTTGAAATAAATGGCGAAGACTTATCTACTAATCTGACCGAGTTCCTTACAAAATTCAAAACGCTATCAAAAGAGCATTTCTTCAATGCTAAGAATAAAACGGACGCACTGCTAGCTAAAGAAATGATTCCTGATTTAATAGAAATAACTAAGCGCGATTGGGATAATCTCTACCCGGCGCTCGAGCAATATGCACTGGATAAAGGTGTCAAAAAGGGCGCAGTGCTTTGGATCTATAGGCTTGGAATCACGGCTTCGGCGGTTACTCCGGGCGGGGCGACAGAAATGGCGCGCCTTCTAGGAAAAGACGATACGATTCGTAGGCTCAATAAAGCACTTGAAGTAGTTTCAGAATAACCGTTTCAAAAAAAGCGATAAATTATATGAAGGTTTGTTTTCATTTAAAGTGAAAAAAGCCGTCTTTTTTTAGCGCCTTAAAAAATATTTTTTGACCTTTTTTTACACAAATCAATTCTAAAGCGATGTCTTTTGTGGTAAAATATTTTAAGCGGAAAGCTCGAAAAATAGAAGAGGGGAATGTGATGACGCAAAACGAAGAGATTATTCTTATAGATGGAAACAGTCTTATAAACAGAGCTTTTTACGGAGTTCCCCCTCTAACTACTAAAGCGGGCGAACCGGCAGGCGCCGTCTATGGCTTTACAAACATGCTCATAAAACTCATTGAATCGCATAGCCCCAGCTATATTGCGGTCGCTTTTGATATGAAAGCAAAGACTTTTAGGCATTTAGCTTACGACGGCTACAAGGCAAATAGACACGAAATGCCACCTGAGCTAGCAAGCCAAATTCCTCTTTTAAAAGAACTTCTTTCGAAAATGGGCATTAGAATAATAGAGAAAGAGGGAATCGAAGCTGACGACATCATAGGTACAATGGCAAAAAGCTGCAATGTTAAAACATATATTGTGACCGGCGACAGGGACAGCTTTCAGCTTATAGACGACCGTGTAACCGTGCTGTTTACTAAAAAAGGCATAAGCGAGGTCGATGAAGTTACTCCATTAAAGCTAAAAGAGGATATGCATCTCACCCCCGCCCAGATTATTGATTATAAGGCGCTCGCAGGGGACAGCTCGGATAATATACCGGGAGTAAACGGAGTAGGCGAAAAAACTGCTATTAAGCTTTTAGAAGACTATGGGTCGCTTTCTAGCGTCTACGAGCATTTAGGTGAGATTGGCGGAGCGCTTAATGCTAAACTTAAAAACGGCAGGGCCCAGGCTGAGCTGTCGCAGTTTCTTGCTACAATAAAAACCGACTGCAAAATCGATACCTCTCTAGAAAAATGCAGATATAAATATCCTTTCGGGGGAGGCGTTTTCGATTTCTTTGTTAGGCTAGAGTTTAAAAATATTTTAAAGCGCGATATTTTCGAGCGGGGCGTAAAAGAAGAAAAAACAATCAGCCTTGAGCCTGTGCTTATTGATATAACTTCATTAGAGCAGCTTAGCGTTGCGCTTAAAGGCATAAAAGAGTTTGCGCTCGCTCTGGGCGAAACCGCGGACGTGCTTATGGCAGTGAGTGATAAACTGCAATATGTAATAAAGGTTAGCGATGGCTTTTTTGAAGAAGGCCTTGCTTTTGACGAGATAGTATACGGTCTAAAGGGCGCACTTGAAAGCAGCGACGTAAAAAAATACGTTTACGACAAAAAGAAATATATAAAGCTATTTAGTGCTTACTCGATTAAGCTTAATTCCTGCGACGACGTCGCTTTAATGGATTATCTAACTGAGCGGGATTTTAAATATAGCGACGCTAAAACCTTAAGCGCGTCTTACGGCGCGGGCGAGCTAAGCGCAGCGGCAGCAGTGTTTGCTGAAGCTAAGCGCGCCTGTCAGCAGCTTGATAAGCTCGGCATGACAAAGTTATACGAAGAAGTCGAGCTTCCGCTGACCGAAGTGCTTGCCTCAATGGAAAAAGCGGGCTTTTCGATAGATACTAAGCGACTGGCTGAACTTGAAGAAAAGTACGGAGCGGAAGAGCGCGAGATAATAAAGAGAATCCACATTCTTGCCGGAAAAGCTTTCAATGTAAACTCGCCCAAGCAGCTCGGAGAGGTTCTCTTTTTAGACCTGGGACTTAAAAATCCGAATAGGGGCTCAGCTAATTCAACTTCTGCTGATATTCTAGAAAAGATTAGGCTTACTCACCCCATAGTGGACGAGATCCTTCGGTATCGCTTCATTTCTAAGCTTAAATCCACATATATTGCAGGCCTAGAGAA
>JAGCYK010000029.1 GCA_017960845.1 Clostridia bacterium
GTTGTGGATGTTCCTTCATACCAGACAAAGGTAGGAGATATTATTTCTGTAAAGGAATCCAAAAAGAAGAATGCAATTTTCTCAGCTCTTTCAGGCGCGGAGATAACAATGCCCAAGTGGGTTGAGTTCAACACCGAGTCACTCGTTGGAAAGATTATTGCAAATCCTCAAAGAGACGATATCGACATGAATATAACTGAATCTCTCATTATTGAGAAGTATTCCAAGTAATAATCAAAAGAGATATAGCGCTTTTAGGTTAGTAGGCGCTGACATATGTTTAGTTCGTGGGGTTTTTTGTTAGCAACCACGAAAAGGAGAACAGATTACTATGATGGAAATTGAAAAACCAAAAATCACCGTTGTGGACGGAGAAGATTTTCGTGAAGCGAAGTTCGTTGTTGAACCGCTTGAGAGAGGTTATGGAATAACTCTTGGAAACGCTCTTAGAAGAGTACTTCTTTCAGCTCTTCCCGGAACTGCAGTTACTGCAATCCAGATCGCAGGAGTTAGCCATGAATTCAGTACAATCCCCGGAGTAAAAGAGGATGTTGCTGAGATAATTCTTAATCTTAAAGGACTTAACCTTAAGGCAAACTACGAGGATGCTACTATTACAAAGTCTTTAAGACTTAAAAAGAGCGAGCCGGGTCCTGTTTTAGCTTCAGATATTATAACTGACCCTGAAATAGAGATACTTAATCCGGATATGTACATCTGCATGCTCGATGACGGAGCTAAACTTGATATGGAACTTACAGTTGGTAAGGGACGTGGATATCAGGTAGCAGAGCACATTAAGGATCTTCAGGGCAAGCCTATAGGATACATTCCCATTGATTCAATATTTACTCCGGTTCGGGCAGCAAGCTACCAGGTTGAAAATGCGCGCGTCGGAGACAGCTTAGATTACGATAAGCTCACAATCAGCGTTAAAACCGACGGAAGCATGACAGCTAAAGACGTTCTTTCGCTTGCAGCTAGAGCGCTTGACGAGCACATTCAGCTCTTTACTGATCTATCCGAGAAATTCGGCGGACAGAGCATACTCGTTACAAGACCTGAAGACCGTCAGCAAAAAGTCCTTGCTCTTAATATAGAGGAAATGGACCTTTCGGTTAGAAGCTACAACTGCTTAAAGCGCGCAGGAATACATACTGTTGAGGATTTAACTCAGAAGACCGAAGAAGAAATGCTTAAAGTTCGCAATCTCGGCCGGAAGAGCCTTGACGAGGTTATAGCTAAATTAAAGGGTTATGGCCTTAATCTCAGAAATCCTGAGGAATAATCAATAATTCAAAGGAATAGTTAGAAGGCTTTCTAATAAGCCTTTTAAGTAGAAGGAAATACTATGGAAAACAGAAAATTAGGTAAAGCTACAGATATCAGAATGGCGCTACTTCGCGGACAAGTAACGGACCTTCTCTGGTATGGCAAAATAGAGACAACATTCGACCGCGCTAAAGAAGTTCAGAAAATAGCCGAGAAGCTTTTAACAAAGGCAATTAACAGCTATACCGACACGGTAAAAAAGGTTGAATCGCGTCAGCGCAAGAAAAAGGACAAGAAAGGCAACGTTACAGTTGAGGAATACAAAGTCGAACTCGTTAACGATGGCCCTAAAAAGCTTGCTGCACGTCGCGCTATAATGGCAGTCGTATACGACGCAAAAGAGTCAAAGGCATTTACGGAGTCCAAAGCGGCATACCGCGCACGCACGGGAAAGATTCAGCATCCTCTCATTGAGAAGATTTTCAACGAGTATGCTCCTAAATACGCTAATCGCGCTGAAGAAAAGGGAACGAAGGGCGGATATACCAGAGTTCTTAGAAACGGTTTCAGGCGCGGAGACGGAGCTGAACTCGCTTTGATCGAATTGGTGTAAAATAACCCCTAGGGTTTTAATGTAATTTTAATCTTTTCTTAACAAGTCTCTTCTTTACAAAGGGACTTGTCTTTTTTATAATTTTTATACATATAAGGCAATTCGAGGATATTCATATGAAAAGAAGAGACTCATATTACGACCGCGATGACCGTGACTATGACCGCGACTATGATAGGCGGCGCGATTATGACCGTGACTACGACCGCGACTATGATAGACGGCGCGACTACGACCGTCGGCGCGACTATGACCGTGACGAGCGCGATTACGATAGAAGGCGCGACTACGACCGGAAGCGCTCTAGAGATAGGGACGAGGAAATGGAAGGAAGGGATAGCAATATAGACCCCCGTACGGGCGCACAGACGTTCATGTGCTTTTTCCAGGGCGTCATTTCTCTTGCTGCTCTAGGATTTATGGCATACTTTGCGCTCATGGTTCCGCTTTTTGTTGTTGACGCTACAACTGGTGTAGATATCGTTGCGTATGATCAGATGGATCTATCATCTTCAATAATTCTAAATCAGATTATGCAAATGATAGAGGACCCTGCGCCTTTAATAGCGCTATTTGCTGAGTTTAGTATAGCAAATCTTCCATCTATATTTTTACTTGTAGGCGTAGCGCTGCTTATTATAACGATTGTGCTGAGCGCGCTGATTGGAATAATAATGTTCCTCGGCGGAATGCTTTCAGGCAGATATTTTTCTATAAGCTTTAACGTAGCATTTTCATTCGCTGCTTACGTGTTGCTCTATCTAATAACCGGAATATTCGGTCTAATAGAGCTCGTTCAGACTATTGAAAGCGGCATAATGCTCGGACTTATTGCCGGCGGAGCCGGACTAGTAGCAGGATTCATTTTCAATGCAATCTACAGCATTTCGCACCTGGCAAAATTCAAATCTATATTTAAGATTATAACGGCAATAGGTATAACCGCCGGAATGGCAATGATGATACTCTTCTTCCCGTTTGAGCTAGCTGCAGGGGCAGGGCCGTATTCAACGCTTCTTGTTATCATCGGCTCGTTTATGGGCCTTGAAGAAGCAGGAAAAACAATTCTTGACCTGTTTATGGACCCGGAATTCATAGCTGTTTTCCTTTATACGCTAGGCGGTATGCTCGGGATATTCTATCTATTCTATTCAACCGCTAAAAGCGCAGCGGCTACAGCAGTCGTATTCGGACATTCTAGAAAGAAGGAAAAGAATATGTTTGTTGTTGCGCTCATTACATTGCTAATAGCTGCAGTTATAATTGCACCGTTCTTCATTATTGCGGTTGGTGAAGGAATATCACCTCTAGACTTTGCTGAAGTATTTAAGAACGAAGCGGGAGAGACCCCGACGCTATACTTTGCTGCAGGAGCGATTATATTATTCATATCGGCGATATTTAATTCCTTTGTCTGCGAAAAGAGAAAGAGAAAAAAGAATTTCTACTAAGAATAGGATTTAGCTTAATTAGTTAGATAAGCCCGCACTTAGACAATATTTTGTTTAGTGCGGGTGTTTTATAATGCTTTAACTTGACACGGGGCAGGCAAATAATGTACTACAAACATATCTAATTGATATGTTTATTTAGTGAGGCTATAGACCGCAGTTAAATAGACAACAAAAAGGAGAGAACAGTTATATGAAAAAAGTTGAGACGAAAGAAGCGCCTGCAGCAATCGGGCCATACTCTCAAGGGATAATTCATGGAGATTTGATTTTTACATCCGGCCAGATTCCAATTAATCCTGAGCTAGGCGTAATAGACGGAAAAGATATTTTAGAGCAGACAGAGCGCGCTATAAAGAACGTTGCTGAGGTTCTACGCGCCGGCGGGAGCGATTTAGATAAAGTAATTAAGACCACATGCTATTTGTCTGATATGAATAATTTCTCGGCTTTTAACTCTATATATGCTACATATTTTACTTCTTGCCCTGCTAGAAGCTGCGTTGAAGTTTCGAAGCTTCCTAAAGGTGCAATGGTTGAAATAGAGGCTATAGCAGTGATAAAGTAATAGTAAGCATTAAGGAGGAAAGAAGCAATGAACGAATCAATAAAGAATATGCTTAATAGAAGGTCGTGCAGGGCGTACGAGAGCGAGCAGATAAAGAAAGAGGAATTAAACGAGATTCTTTTAGCCGGGACTTACGCGCCTACAGGGATGGGCAAGCAGTCTCCTTTAATAGTAGCAATTCAAGATAAAGAATTAGTAGATAGAGTAGAAAGGATAAACGCCTCTATTCTCGGCAATCCCAGCATCCATACTTTTTATGGCGCACCAACCGTGCTAATAGTGTTTGGAGATAAAAACCTAGCGTTTGGAAGAGACGACGCGAATCTTGTTATAGGGAATATGCTGAACGCAGCGAGCTCACTCGGAGTGGACTCTTGTTATATCTGGAGGGCTCGCGAGTCCTTTGAAACGGAAGAAGGAAAGAAACTAAAAAAGGAATGGAATATTCCTGATAACTACGAAGGCGTAGGCAATGTAATCTTAGGTTATAGCAAACAAAAAGGTAAGCTAGACGCTCCTAAAAGAAAAGATGATTACATAAGATTTGTTTGATAACTAAGATGGCCTGCCTTTTAGCTTTAAAAGGTAGGCCTTATTACAAAAGTTGAAAAATAATCAATTAAGAGATATAATTTTACATAGATATTATGAAAACGATAGATAATAAAAAAGCCTTTTTTGATTACGAAATAATCGAAAGATTTGAGGCGGGAATAGCGCTTGAAGGAAGCGAAGTGAAATCTATTAGGGCAGGAAACGCATCCCTAAGAGATTCCTTTTGCTTTGTCGAGGGAAACGAGCTATTCCTTAAAAACTGTCGCATTTCAGTCTATGACAAAAGCTTTATTCTTCAACCGGATCCTTTAAGAAGCAGAAAGCTGCTTTTGCACAGGAGTGAAATAAAGAGAATTATAGGAAAAAGCAAAGAAAAAGGATTTACGATTGTTCCACTGAAAATGTACTTTAAGGGGAATAATGTTAAAGTTGAAATAGGGCTTGGACGAGGCAAAAAAGCCTTCGATAAAAAACAGACGATTAAAGACCGAGACACAGCCAGAGATATGTCCCGACAAATAACAGATCATCTAAAAGAGAAAAAAGGCGGCAATTAATTATGTTTGACGGCATACTTGGTTTGATTATGGCTATGGCCATAATACTTCTATCTACAAAAGTGCTAGGCCTGGTCACTAGAAAGCTTGGCCTTCCACAAGTTCTCGGCTACATTCTAGCAGGGCTTTTAATAGGCCCGGCGCTTTTCGGAATGGCCGGGTTTTCACTAATAGGTTTTAGCGGAGACGGCGTTGCCTCTCTAATTAAGCTTAATTTTTTAATCACAGAGGACGGAAGCACACATACTGTTCTAGATATTTTTTCTAAAATAGGCGTAATACTTATTATGTTCTCAGCCGGGCTTGAGACTAATCTAAAGCACTTAAAAGAAACGGGACTGACCGCTACGCTTATAGCCCTAGCCGGAGTGCTGCTTCCACTCGCTCTAGGGGTTCTCGCTTCAGTTCCTTTTATGGTTAACCATCTTCTAGACGGAGCGGGCTTTGTTTTTGATAACGTTTATCAGAGCATTTACATTGGCGTTATTCTTACTGCTACTAGTGTGGCTATTACCGTATCGGTGCTAAAAGAGCTTAAGGTTATAAACGGCAAGATTGCTACGACTGTTGTTTCTGCGGCAATAATAGATGACGTTGTGGGAATGGTAATCCTTTCTATTGTTAACGGCCTTAGCGGAGCGGCTGACCCTGCAGCTAGCGGCTTTGAATGGTTTAAGGCGCAGTGGTGGGGCGTTATAATCCTAATAATCGCATTTTTCATTTTTGCTATTGGAGCCGGAGTCGGAGTGCACTATCTTTTCACCTGGCTAGATAAAAAATACCCTAGAGCTGAAAGAATATCGCTATTTAGCCTAGTTGTTTGCTTTATATATGCATTCTTTGCTGAAGAGATTTTCGGAATAGGTGATATAACCGGAGCATATATAGCCGGAATAATGCTGTCTACTTGTCACAGAACAGCGACCTGGACAGAAAAGAATGTGGACGTTAATACTTTTATGATATTCGGGCCTATGTTCTTTGCAGCGATAGGAATCAATATGTCGTTTGAAGGAATGACCGGCTGGCTAATCCTATTTGCTGTTATAATCGTTATAGTGGGCTTAGCCGGCAAAGTAATAGGGTGCGGAGCCGTAGAAAAGCTACGCGGCGGGTCATGGAAAGAAGCCGGCATTGCAGGCTTTGGCATGATGGCAAGAGGCGAGGTAGCGCTGATTATAACGAGTAAGGGAATAGAGACTGGGCTACTTAGCCAAAGCTTTATGGTGGTAACAGTCCTTCTAATACTCGTCTCCTCTATAATTACGCCTATAATGCTAAAGAAGTTGTATAAGAACTACTCTCCGTACAGGACTACGGAAGGAAGTGTGTTTGTTAAGCAGGCACGTGGTAAATAGAAAAAATGCTCTGTAAAAATGATGTAATAGAATTAATGGTGGATAATCTCGGATATAGGGGTGAAGGCGTCGCTAGAGTCGACGGCATTCCTGTATTTATTGATGGAGCGCTCCCTGGAGAAAAGGTCAGAGCGCTCATTATTCTAGTAAAAAAGAGTTTTTATGTAGCAAAGCTTTTAGAGGTTTTAATTAGCTCAATAGAAAGGGTTAGCCCAGTTTGCCCTCACTTTTCAAAATGCGGAGGATGCAACCTTCAGCACCTTGATTATAGCTGCCAGTTAGAATACAAAAAAGAGCAGATTGAAGATGCACTTAAAAAAATAGCAGGAACCAAAGCGCGCGTTAGCAGCATTTACGCTAGTCCCTTGCGGTATGGATATAGAAATAAAATATCCATACCGGTTAGGAAGGAAGGCGCGCGTGCGGTTATGGGGCTATATGCATATAACTCACATAGGATAATAGAGATTGACTCTTGTCCACTTCAGTCTGAAAAAATTAATGAGCTAATTGGTAAGTTAAAAAAACTGGTAAATAAGTTTGATGCTTTTGACGAGCTTTCTGGAAGCGGGGAGCTAAAACACTTTGTTGCAAGAGAAATAGGGGGAAAGATATCTTTAACCTTTGTTGTTTCAAAAAATATTGCAGGAAAGATAAAAAGGATTATAGCGGAAGAAAGCGGGCTAGCTGATGAGATATGGATGAATATAAACCCATCTAATACGAATGTTATTCTGGGCAAACAATTTGAGTTTCTAGTTGGACAAATAATAAAAGAAAAACTATTCGGCTTTAAGACATCTATTCATCCAGCCGGCTTTTTGCAAGTAAACTATGAAGTTGCGGATGCTATCTATGAGAAAGTTATGCAACTAACAAAAAGTTTGAATCCGGATGTGGTAATTGATGCATACTGCGGAGGAGGGATGCTTACAGCTAAACTGGCTAGCGTTTCAAAAAAAGTATACGGCATAGAAATCGTCGAAGAGGCGATACAGAGCGCTATTGATTTTCATAAAGATCATAATATTCAAAATACCGAGATGATTGCTGGAAACTGTGCTACTGTTCTACCAAAGATAGTTAGCAAGGCAAAAAATGAACTAGTCGTTCTTGACCCCCCAAGGACAGGTTGCGATGATGAGGTTATAAATGCAGTAAATGCATCAGAAGCAAATAATGTTATATATATTTCTTGCAATCCAGCTACGCTTGCTCGAGATCTAGCGAAATTAACTAGTTATGATATTAAGGAAATATGCGCCTTTGATATGTTTGCGCAGACTTGTCATGTCGAAACAGTTTGTTTGCTGACAAAGAAATAGTCCAAAACTAGTAAAAATAGGGTAAAAATGGTTTATTTTAAGGCATTTTAGGTCTATTTTGAATAATTGGAGTTTGTAGAGAATCAACTGATAATCAAAGTATGTCAGCATTACAATAGTTTCAGTTTAGGGTTGAAACAAAAAAACGAGATGTCTTGGGAAACATATTTTAGGCACTTGTCAGCACTAAAGTGGCAAAATCGAGACGACAAGACTATTGTATTTTAAAACATTTGTACACTAATAGCGTATTATGTATTACACCTTGGGATTAGATTCTTAAGGTGTTTTTCATGGTAAAAGTTCAGGTGTAAAAATGTGGAAGCAATAAAAGTGCTGATAACTTTTTTGCGAAATCAAAACTATTTTGCAATAAATCAAAGGCACTTTTTTTTCCTTTTAACTTTTTAAGGTGAATATACATACACATCAAATATTAGAAAGAAATAAACTCAAATATTGGAAATAAAAATACTCAAATAATTGAAATTATGAAAAAGTTAATATTTTTTGCATAAGAGATTTGAAATTTATTCTACACAAACGGAGATATAACTTATTATTATGATAGGTGTAGACTTGAAGCAGA
>JAGCYK010000030.1 GCA_017960845.1 Clostridia bacterium
GAGCACGTTTTATCCGATCTCGGCGGAAAGATTCCGTTTATTATAGACGGCGGAGAATGCGAGCTTGGTCTAGAAAGCACAATAGTTGACCTTTCTGGTAAGCAAACAAAGATTTTGCGGCTTGGCTGCATAAGCGAAGCTGAAATAAAAAGGGCAGTAGGAAAAGTCCTAATTGAGAGCGCTCCTCTTGATCCTACTAAAATCCCTGATGGCTTTGAGCCTAAAGTAAAAGTTATATTCGTTCCGCTTTCTTTTAAGCAAAAAGCGGTTTCAGAAAAAACTTTAAATGACGAACTGCTTGCAGGCAAAAAAGCGCGTATAATAGAAAAGCGGCCGAGCGACGAATATGCAAAAGTGCTTTTTGATGAAATCCGTGCGGCCGAAAGCGACGGCTTTGATACATTAATAGTCCAGGGCGTTAAAAACAAGGGGCTTGGGGCAGCAATAAATTCCAGAATTATAAAACTATCTATAACTAGCAAGGGCAAGAGATGAGCTTAGACAAAAAAGTAAAACCTAAAATTAATATATTATTCGTTTGTTCGGGCAATACTTGCCGTTCGCCTATGGCAGAGCGCATATTCGCTGCATACTGCAAGGGCAAAAGATGCCCATATAAGCCAATAGTAAAAAGCGCAGGTCTATACGCAAATGACGGCGACCCTATGACAAGCCAGGCTGTAGACGTACTCGGACTGCTTGGAATAGATAGCAGCACTCCGCACCAGGCAAAACTACTCACGGTTGACGTATTGCAGAATGCTGATATCATTGTTTGCATGACTGAGGGTATAAAGCAGCAGCTACTTATGTCAAGGAGCTATGAGTATGCCTCTTCTGACCTAAAAACCAGGCTTGTAGGCTGCGTTAAAGAGCTAACGGGCGAAGACGTTCCTGACCCTTACGGACGCGGACTAGAAGCGTACGGGGAAACAGCCAGGGCACTGACAAAAATGTGCCAGCCCCTTTTTGAAATAATGATTTCATTCGGAGACAAAAACAAGAGCTTTCTACTCTAATAATAGGAGAAAAGAGATGATAAAAGTTGCATTAGGCTGCGATGACGCCGGACTTGAATACAAAGATAAGATTAAAGAGTATCTCTGTTCGCGCGGAATGGAGGTTTATGACCTGGGTCTAGCCACTCACGAAAGAACGGCGGACTACCCGGATTATGCAATCCCTGCGGCTAGGATGGTTGCTGACGGCAGGTGCGATTATGGCGTATTAATCTGCGGAACCGGAATAGGGATGAGCATATGCGCTAATAAAGTAAAGGGAATTCGCTGCGGGCTTTGCACGAACGAGTTTTCTGCTGAAGCTACTAGGCAGCATAATGATGCAAATATGCTCGCGCTCGGGGCTAGGGTTATAACTCTTAGCCAGGCGCTTGCAATAGTAAAAGTATTCTTTGACACGCCTTTTTCTGGCGCTGAAAGACACATTAGACGCATTAACAAGATTAAGGATCTAGAAGAACATAATTTTAAATAATAAGGAGCGCGCTTAAATAAAATGCCTGCTGATTCAATAGAACAAGTAATGGAAGAAATAAAAAAAGCTGAAGCCGAAGCAAAAGAGATTGTTTCGGAAGCTTTAAAGTACGCTGCGTCCGTAGAGGACAACACGCAAACGCTTATTGAAGAGCAGGAGCGAAAGAACGCTGCGCTTTTAAAGCAGGCTGAGCGGGATCTAATCGCCGCTGCTGATAAAGAAGCGCAGGCTAAGGCAGATGAAATTGCCAAGAGTAGCAATAAGGAAATGGAACTGCTTAGAAAAAAAGCGGAATTAAAAACAGAAGAAGCGACTTTATTTGTAGTAAAAACGATTCTTGGATAACTTTTAGCGGAATAGAGCATATATGTCACTTGTAACGATGAGCAAAATAAGGCTGGTTGGCCTTAAAGCGGAAAAAGAAAAACTTCTCGGAGTCCTAACCGACTGCGGGTGTTTTGAGTCGTTTTCTTCCGCTGCGCTCGTTGAAGAGGGTAGTCACTCTCCCTCTAAGCTCGACTCGCTTTTAACTAAACTAGCTAGAGTTAGGCTGGCGCTAAAAAGCATTAACTCATTTTTAGATGAAGAAAAGAAGTTCGAAAAAGCTCTAGACTCTTACTCAGAGCGTTTCGGCCCCGACTTTATATCCGCAATATACAACGTTACTAATGTAAAAGACCTCGTTTTAGAAGATAAAACTCCAGCTAGAAAGGGCAGGATAGAACTTAAAAAAGCTGAGTTTTTAGGCATAAAGGAAAAAGAAGAGGAGCTGCTAGCTACCTGCGAAGAAATAGAAGAGCATTCTTTTTCTAGGACTGAGCTCGACGCGCTAATGTCTAGGCTGAGCGCCGAGGCAAAGCAAATTGCGCCGTACAAAAGTTGCAAAGATACTTTCAGCGCGTTTAGAAGCACGGAAACCTCTTTTTCTAAGCTTGTTTTAGGAAGGAACGCTATTAAATGCATAACTGAGCTCAGAAAAATTGGCGCAGTAGTAATTTATGACGAGTCTCCTTCTAACGGGCTAATTGGTTTTGCGGGGCTACTGACCTCTAGAGATGAGTTTTTAAGAATAGTTTCAGAAAACTCTCTAACGGTTTGCCCGCTGCGTGCGCCTTTTACCGCAGAAGAAATGCTCGCTGAAAAAGCGTCCGAGATAAAAGAAAACAGAATTAAGTATTTCAGAGTAATTAGAGAAGGTGCGGCATACAAAGGCAAACTGGATGAACTTAAAATCTATGCCGACTATCTAAGCGTAGAAATCGATAAGGCTAAAGCCGAAGACGAGCTGGGCGAAACTGACAGCGTGTTCGTTCTTGACGGATGGGTACCGGCAGAAAAAGCTGAAAGCATCTCTAGCGCGCTTAAAAAAGAGAGCGAGTTCATAAAAATCTGGATTAGCGAAGTGGATGCTAAGTTAGATAAGCCTCCTACGCTATATAAAGACAATAAAGTATTGATGCCATACCAGGCGCTTGGCGATTCCTACTCGCCTCCGTCATATTTTGAAACGGATCCTTCTCCGATTATGGCGCTGTTTTTCTTCATTTTCTACGGAGTAATGACGGCTGATGTCGGGTATGGAATTATCCTTACAGTCGGAGCGCTTTTATTTGCTAAGTTTTCTCGGCCTGAAAAGGGAATGCTTAGCTTAGTGCTATTAATCGGCTACTCTTCAATCTCTACAATCATTTGGGGAGTACTTTTCGGCAGCGTCTTTGGGCTCAGTTTCAATGAAATTGGCGCTTCAATCGGAATAATGGGCCTGCCGGATAAGATTTGGTTTAACCCGATGGACGAGCCTATTAGACTGATGCTGCTTAGCCTTATGTTCGGCGCGGCGCATATAATGGTGGGCTACGCCATCCATATGTACGAAAATATAAGGAACAAACGCTGGACGGACGCGTTCTTTGACGATCTTTTCCTTATCATTACTTACGTTGGCGTATTTATTCTCATTCTTTGGATAGGAAACCCCGTTTCAGGAATGTTCAAAGTTGATGCTTACCCCGAAGCGTTCGACGGCCTTCTTAATATTGGACTCATTGTAATGGGCTCTGGGCTGGTCGGAACAGTCCTAACGAAGGGCAGAAGAGAAAAGCCGTTCTTTATGAAGATTATAATAGGGCTTAGCGGGCTGTATGGAATAGTAAATATTCTATCTGACGTACTTAGCTATGCCCGTATATTCGGCCTAACTATAGCCTCGTGCGCAATCGCATTCGCATTTAATATTATTATAGGCATGATAGGCGGTTTCGGCCCGATTGGCTTTGCAGCAGCTATAATCATTGCTATAGCGCTCCATGCTTTCAATATGGCAATGGGAGTACTAAGCGCATACGTTCACAACGCGCGCCTTCAGTACCTAGAGTTCTATGGCAAGTTTTATATAGGAGAGGGAAAACTATTCAGCCCTCTTGGAAGTCATACCGAATATGTCTCGGTAGTAGATTAATTTTAAAAACAATATCGGAGGATATAAAAAAATGACAGAAGGATTTTATTATGCCGTTATAGGCGCAGCAATCGCAATGTGCGCCGGAATCGGTTCCATCATCGGCGTAAGCCGTGCCGGACAAGCGTCAGCAGCGCTTCTTTCGAAAGATCCGAGCAAGTTCGGTTCCTGCCTTATCTTGCAGCTTCTTCCCGCAACCCAGGCAATCTACGGCTTCGTTGTGGCTATAGTTTTGCTTTCAGGCATCGGAATTTTCGGCGCGCCCGTAGCACTAACCGCTGAAGAAGGAATCGCTAAACTCGTTGTTTGCATCCCTGTAGGAGTAGTAGGCCTATTAAGCGCAATCGGTCAGGGAAACGTTGCAGTTAGCTCGATTAACTTAACCGGCAAACAGGAAGGACAAACCGGAAAAGCAATAATGATGACGGCTCTTGTTGAGTTCTTTGCGATTCTTGCCTTCATTATTTCCATACTCGGCGCAGCAAACGGCTAAAAAGAGGCGGAGAAACCTAAAAATGGAAGAACAGGTGAAGACAATCACTGACGAGATTATCTCCAGAGCTAAACTGACGGCTGAAAGCATTAAAAAGAAAGCTGACGAAGAGTTTGAAGCTAAACAAAAAGCGTCAAATGAGCGCTATGAACTTGCCCTAAATAAGCTTAGCTTAGGCAAGGAAGAGTTTGTGGCCGAAACCATAAGAAGAAAAACCGTTATGGAAGGTCTAACGAGCCGTATGGGCGCACTGCAGGTTAAGCAGGAAGCAGCCGGTAAGGTTTATATGCTCGCTCTAGAAAAGCTTCAAAAGGTAGATAGAGAAACGTACGGCAAGTTCTTTTCTAATTTGCTTATTAGCTCCATCGAAGACGGAGACGTCATAAAAGTAGCGTCTAAAGATAAAGACCGGCTTACTAGCTCTTGGGCGGCAGAACTAATAAAGCGCTCAGGAAAAAAAGCCTCTTTTGACGAAACTACTTTTGAAGGAATCGGCGGAGTAAAGCTTAGCGGGCAGATCTGTGAAAAGGACTTTACGCTCGAGACAATTCTTAGCGAGGTCAAAGAAAAGACCGAAAAGCAGGTTATGGAGATTCTTTTTGGATAAAATATGGCACTTGTAAGCAACATCTACGCCAATACTTTGGCGTCGCAGAACGAAAAGCAGCTTTTAGATGACGATAAACTAAGGCGGATTATAGACTCTGACTATGACGGAGCGCTTAAGCTTTTGTCTGATTACGGGTTCGGAGACGCTCAAACGGTCGGAAAAAGCGCGGACGAGATAATAAACGCTGAAACCGATAAGCTCGTAGCTTTTGTTAGGGAATATGCGCATTCTGATAGCGTCCGCGATGTGCTTTTATCTCAGTTTGCTTTCAATAATGTCAAAGCGGCGTATAAAGCCATGTCAAGCGGGATTAAAGTCCCGGAGGGCAGTATTTATCCGGCATTTAAAGACTATGCTGATATGGTCGTAGCCAAAGAGTACGATGACCTCCCGGCTGAGATAAAAGAAACTTTAACTAGACTAGATGAAAAAGCTGAAGAGGGTTTAAGCGCCAGCGAAATAGACATTGAGCTGTCAAAAGCAGAATATAGGTTCAAAGAGAAAAAGTCAGCGCTAAACAAAAAACTGCACGACTACGTTGTTTCGCAGGCAATGCTAACTAATGTTTTAACGCTAATCCGCTACTATAATCTTTCTAGAAGCGCCCAGGAGCTTCGCGCTCAGCTTCTCCCAGTAAAAAAGCTTGACTATGAGGCCTTTGAAGCGGCGCTTTTAGGCTCAAGAGACCAGCTTAAAGCATTTATTGAGGACTGCGGCTTTGATGAGATTATAGGCGAGATAGGCGAGCACGGCGAAAAAATCGCTGACATCGAAAAGAATGTAGACGAGTATCTATATTTAAGACTGGTAAGCGGAAGAGAAGCTTTTACTAGCTCAGCGCCGTTTGTGAAATATTTCTATAGAAAGAGCTTAGAACTAAAAATGGTTAAAACAGTGCTGGTATGCATTAAAAACGGACGGACAGAAGAACTTAAAAGGAGGCTGAGAAAACTGGATGACTAAGACGGGAAAAATAGCTGTAATAGGCGACAAAGACTCAGTGCTTGCTTTTAAGGCGGTCGGAGCGGAGACTTATCCGCTTTCTAGCGGGGCTGAGGCTAAATCAAAAATAGCTGAGCTACTAAAAAGAGACGACTGCGCCGTTATCTTTATAACCGAAGACGTAGCGGTAGAAATAGAAGAGACGCTAGAAAAACTAAAGAAAGAAACATATCCTATCATCATTCCCATTCCCACAGCCTCCGGCAGTAATGGTTTTGGCCTTGCCGGGATAAGAAAAGATGTGGAAAAAGCGATAGGTGCAGATATACTTGGGGATAAATAATCCCAGTTTAGTAAAGAAGAATACAAATACGGAGATTTTTAAATGAACGAAGTAGCCGGAAGAGTAATAAAAGTATCAGGTCCGCTTATTATAGCGGAGGGACTTGAAAACGTTAAAATGTACGACGTTGTCAGGGTTTCTGAGCAAAAGCTAATCGGCGAGGTTATCGAGCTTAGAGGCGGACTTGCTTCCATTCAGGTTTACGAAGAGACGAGTATGCTCGGGCCAGGCGAAGCGGTTTATACCACAGGCGCTCCTTTAAGCGTTGAACTCGGACCAGGCCTAATGGAAGGTATTTACGACGGAATCCAGCGCCCTCTAGAAAAGTTAATTAAAGCGGGCGGAGACAGAATAGGTAGAGGATTAAGCGTTGAGGCAATTGACCACGATAGAAAGTGGCCGTTTGTAGCCGTAAAAAAAGTAGGCGACATAGTCGAAAGCGGAGACATCATCGGAACAGTTAAGGAAAACGAAGTAGTAGAGTGCCGCATTATGGTGCCATACGGCGTTAAAGGAAAGTTGACCTCTATTAAAAGCGGGGACTTTAACGTGCTTGAAACGGTTGCTGAGATAGAGTGCGATGGAAAAACCACTCCGGTTACAATGCTTCAAAAGTGGCCGGTTAGAAGGGGCAGACCTTACAAAGAAAAGATGAGCCCGTCCGAGCCGCTTGTTTCAGGCCAGCGCGTAATTGATACGCTCTTTCCGATCGCACGCGGCGGAGTAGCCGCGGTGCCAGGGCCTTTTGGAAGCGGTAAGACAGTCGTTCAGCACCAGCTTGCTAAATGGGCTGACGCGGATATCATAGTTTACGTTGGCTGCGGAGAGCGCGGAAACGAAATGACAGACGTTCTAAACGAGTTCCCTGTGCTTAAAGACCCAAAAAGCGGCGAAAGCCTAATGAAGCGCACCGTGCTTATAGCGAATAC
>JAGCYK010000031.1 GCA_017960845.1 Clostridia bacterium
AATCCGTGATGATTATAGCAATTTTGAAAACGCAATATCTATTGAGAATGATAAATACAAAATAGTGAACGGGTATAATGGCGCCCTCTTTCTTGAAGAATATACAAAGACGGAAGAATATAAAAAGAAAGAGGAGGAATGGTTAAACAAACAGCGATTAAAGCAACTAAGACAGCAAAGAGAAGAGGAGTGTTTTTCCATTGTAAACAGAGGATATCCTTATTATAATCAGTTATCAGAAGAGCAGGTGATGGAACTAGAGGCCTGGTACAAAGAATGGTTAGCCGTAACAGAAACAATGAAGATTCCAGAAAAACCAAAATGGATTAAATAAAGTGTTTTAAAAGGCCGTTATCTATATGTAAAAAAAGGATGTTAAGAAACTAATTTCTTAACATCCCCATTTTTTGTGTAAAACATATGAATTGAAGGAGGGCTTTAGTCAAAAATCATTGTAGAGAAATAATCTTCTGGAGTCTCGGCCCTTCTAATGAGTTTGATTTTTCCATCTTTAGTCAGGAGCAGTTCTGCGCTTCTTAGCCTTCCGTTATAATTGTAACCCATAGCATATCCATGAGCTCCGGTGTCATGAATAGCAAGATAATCTCCTATTTCCAGTTTCGGTAATTTTCGGTCGATCGCGAACTTATCGTTATTTTCACATAAGCTGCCCACTACGTCATATGTATAAGAGAGGGGAGCATTTTCTTTTCCAAGAACTGTAATGTGATGATATGCTCCGTACATAGCAGGGCGCATAAGATTTGCCGCACAGGCGTCCACTCCTGCATACTCTTTGTATATATGCTTGAAATGCACTACCTTTGTTATGAGATTTCCGTACGGGCCTAACATAAATCTGCCAAGTTCTGTTCTTATGCCGGGCTTCATACTTGATGTAAACACCTCGTTATAAGCTTGCTGAACTTCTCTTCCTATTTCGTAAATATCCGGCATTTGGTCTTCAGGGCGGTAGGGGATGCCTATGCCTCCTGATAGATTTATAAACGCAAAATCCGCACCCGTTTTTTTATTCATTTCTGCTGCAAGTTTAAATAGCAGTTTTGCAAGAGTAGGATAGTAGCCGTTAGATAGGTTATTCGACGCTAGAAAGGCATGAAGACCGAATCTTTTTACGCCTAGTGCCATAAGTTTTGTCAAAGCCTCTTCTATTTGAGGCCTTGTCATTCCGTATTTAGAGTCTTGAGGCTGGCCCATAATCTGGTTGCCTATTTTAAAGTCCGCTCCGCTGTTGAAGCGCAGTGAAATCGTTTCGGGCAAGTGCCCTCCGGCTATATTTGCAAGGAAATCTATATGTGAGATGTCATCAAGCGTTATGGTTGCGCCGAGTTTCAACGCAAGAGCATATTCTTCTGCGGGCGTTTCATTTGACGTAAACATTATGTCGTCTCCGGTGATTCCGCATTTTTCACAAAGCATAAGTTCTGTTAAGCTGGAGCAATCCATTCCGCAGCCTTTTTTAGCAAGAATTTTCATAATAGTCGGATTTGGAGTGGCTTTGACCGCAAAGTGCTCTTTAAATGATTTGTTCCATGAAAAGGCTTCTTTTAATCTGTCTGCGTTGGCTTCAATGCCGGCTTGCGTGTAAATATGGTATGGAGTCGGGTATTGTTTGGCAATGCTCTGAGCCTGCTCTAATGTTATAATCGGTTTTTTCATACTTATTAATTGCTCCTTTCTTTAACGAAATTATATATTAGCTTTCCTGGTCAAGTCAAATTAAAGCATAGTTATAGCTTTTACAATAAATCATCGATGTTTGCAAAGGGGGCTTAAGCGAAGAGTGTTTTGATAAATTGACTTAAAGGATGGCGCAATATTGACGCATCGCTTGATTAAAAAACAGATAAAGTGCTACTATTAACGAGCAATGGAAAACAATATTAAATACATCAAAATAAGAGGGGCTAAAGAGAACAATCTCAAGAACATCAATCTAGATATTCCAAGGGGCACTTTTACCGTCTTAACAGGACTATCTGGAAGCGGAAAAAGTAGCCTTGCTTTTGATACTATTTATGCTGAAGGCAAACGGCGATATGTTGAAAGTCTTTCTTCTTACGCACGTATGTTCTTAGGTCAGGTCATGAAGCCCGACGTGGAATCTATCGAAGGGCTTTCTCCCGCCATATCCATAGATCAAAAAACCACATCCAGAAACCCCAGGTCTACAGTTGGGACGGTAACCGAAATATATGATTATCTTAGGCTTTTATTCGCTAAAGCCGGTGTTATGCACTGCCCTAACTGCGGAAAAGAAGTATTTTCTCAATCCATTGACCAAATAACAGATAGCGTAATGTCTTTGCCTGAAGGCACAAAAGTCATGATAATGGCCCCAATTGCAAGAGGGAAAAAGGGAGAATACAAAAAAGAACTAGATTCTCTTAAAAAGCAAGGGTACTATAGACTGAAAATTGATGGGGAAATAAGGACACTTGATGAAGAGATAGTTCTTGAAAAACAAGTTCGTCACACTATTATGGTAATAGTCGATAGACTTATTATAAGAGACGGTATTCTTCGCAGGCTAACCGATTCGATGGAAACTGCGCTTAAACTGGCAGAGGGAATAGCAATAGTTGATGATGGAGAGAAAGAGACGCTTTATAACACTAAATATTCGTGTGTCGACTGTGGAATATCTATGCCTCAACTCGAACCCAAACTGTTTTCCTTTAACTCTCCGTTTGGAGCTTGCCCTGAGTGCAGCGGACTTGGATTCAAGCAGATTATGGATCCTTCACTTATTGTAGGTGACGGAACAAAGAGCCTAGCAGAAGGCGCAATCACCGTCTCAGGTTGGAATTTAGACCCTGTTTCTACATGGCAGCAGGCATTTAAAGTGCTTGCAAGGCAATACGGTTTTTCGCTGAACACTCCATATAAAGACCTTCCCGAAAACATAAAAAATATGTTGATGTACGGAGATGAAACGGGAACGGAGATAGATTACTCTATATCTTCCGAAACTTTTTCATATTCTTACAAGAAAAAATATGTCGGCGTTATACCGACTTTGATGCGTAGATATGCGCAGACTTCATCAGAGTACATAAAGACCGAACTTCAAAAATATATGCGCGAATTGCCTTGTTCTGCCTGCAAAGGAAAGCGTCTTCGTCCTGAAGCGCTCGCGGTAACGATTGGCGGAAAAAATCTATATGAGTTTACTAGCATGAGCGTAGAAAAAACCTTGGATTTTGTAAATGGCTTAAAACTTTCAGGTGCTGCAGAAATAATAGCAAGGCCTGTGCTTAAAGAAGTTAAATCTCGTCTGTTCTTCCTAAAAAATGTAGGACTTGAGTATCTAACGCTTATGCGCTCAGCAACTTCGCTTAGCGGTGGAGAAGCGCAACGAATAAGGCTTGCCACACAAATAGGCAGTTCGCTATCCGGCGTCGTTTACATTTTAGACGAGCCATCAATCGGATTGCACCAAAGGGACAATGCAAAACTTATTTCGACACTAAAATCGCTCCGCGATCTTGGGAACACTCTCATTGTCGTAGAACATGACGAGGAAACGATGAGAGAGGCGGATTATATAGTCGATATCGGCCCGGGCGCTGGGATTCACGGTGGAGAAATAGTTGTTATGGGAACGCCATCAGAAGTTGCAGCTTGCGAAAAATCCATTACCGGAGATTATCTATCAGGTAGAAAAAAGATTCTCATGCCGAAAACAAGAAGAACCCCTAAAACTTGGCTTACTATTAAAAAGGCTAGGCAAAATAACTTAAAAGGCATTGATGTAGACATTCCATGTGGCGTTTTCACTGCAGTAACAGGAGTCAGCGGTTCGGGAAAGAGTTCGCTCATAAACCAGATTCTGTACCCCGCAGCTTCTAATCTATTAAATGGTTCGAGACTTAGTGAAGGTGCATATGAAGGAATAGACGGACTGGGCGCTCTAGATAAAGTAATATGTATCGACCAGGATCCTATCGGAAAGACACCTCGGTCAAACCCCGCGACTTATACAGGCGCTTTTGGGGGCATAAGAGAGCTGTTTGCAAAAACTCCTGACGCGCAGGAGCGCGGTTATAAAGCAAGCAGATTTTCTTTCAATCTAAAAAGCGGAAGATGCGAAGCCTGCGAAGGTGATGGAATAAAGAGAATTGAAATGCACTTTCTCCCGGATGTATATGTTCCTTGCGACGTATGCGGTGGCAAAAGATACAATAGAGAAACACTTGAAGTGAAGTTCAAGGGAAAGAACATATTTGATGTTCTTGATATGACAATTGAAGAAGCATGTGGCTTTTTTGAAAGTCACCCTCAGATTTATTCAAAGATAAAGACTATGTATGACGTAGGTCTCGGATATATAAAACTCGGGCAATCTTCTACCACACTATCCGGCGGAGAATCTCAAAGAATTAAGCTTGCCACAGAGTTATCAAAAAGAGCAACCGGTAAAACGCTATACATTCTAGATGAGCCTACAACCGGTCTTCATACGGATGATGTTGCAAAGCTAATAAAGATTCTTAATAGGCTGACAGAAAGTGGCAATACGGTCATAGTAATAGAGCACAATCTCGATGTTATAAAGAGTGCGGATTATATTGTAGATATGGGCCCTGAAGGCGGAGACAGGGGAGGAAATGTTATTGCTAGAGGAACCCCTGAAGAAGTAGCAATGGTTGATTGTTCTTATACCGGACAGTTTATAAAGAAAATAATAGAAAAGGAAATTGGGAAATAATCTTCCGCTATATCTAGGACGTTTTTAACATTAGTATGAAAAAGAAAGCAGTTATTTTTGATTTAGATGGAACGCTGTTAGACACACTCGAGGACCTAAGTAGATCGGTCAATTTTGTGCTAGATAAATATCATCAGCCACTACTTTCAAAAGAGAAGGTTGCAGGGTACCTAGGAAATGGCTACCGGGAGCTTATTTTTAAATCTCTTAAGGATAAAGAATATTTAAATGAAG
>JAGCYK010000032.1 GCA_017960845.1 Clostridia bacterium
TAAAGTGTGTTTTTATCAAAAAAGGAATATTTTTAAAGTCCACTTTTATGATAATAGCAAAAAATAAACTCGAGATTTGTCCCGAGTTTATTTTTTTGCCCAAAATACGAGCGCTGTTTTAGATAATAATTTTATTCCATTAAATCAATCAGCAAATAATGGTGTGGATAGATATCTGTCACCCGTGTCAGGTAAAAGAGCTACTATTGTTTTGCCGAAGTTTTCCTCTCTTTTTGCAAGTTGTATTGCTGCATAAAGTGCAGCTCCTGAGGATATTCCAACTAAAACGCCTTCGTTTCTTCCTATTTCTTTACCCGTAGCAAAAGCATCTTCGTTTGAAACAGGAATAACTTCGTCATAAACCTTTGTGTCAAGCACATCCGGAACAAATCCGGCGCCTATTCCTTGTATTTTGTGAGGTCCCGCTACCCCTTGAGATAAAACAGGAGATGCTGCAGGTTCCACAGCTACTACTTTAATACCGGCTTTCTTGCTTTTAAGATACTTGCCCACACCTGTAACAGTTCCTCCGGTGCCAACTCCAGCGACAAAGATATCTACTTCTCCATCCGTATCCTCATAAATCTCGGGTCCAGTTGTTTCAAAATGCGTCTTGGGATTAGCTGGGTTAACAAACTGACCTGGAATAAAGCTATTCGGCGTAGCTGCAGCAAGCTCCTGAGCTTTTGCAATAGCGCCTTTCATTCCTTTTGCGCCTTCTGTCAGAACTAGATCAGCTCCGTAAGCTTTCATAAGTTGTCTACGCTCAACAGACATGGTCTCCGGCATTACTATTATTGCTTTGTAGCCCTTTGCTGCTGCTACTGACGCAAGACCGATTCCAGTATTACCTGATGTCGGCTCAATTATAACAGAACCGGGCTTAAGTTTTCCGCTAGCTTCGGCATCATCTATCATCGCTTTTGCGATTCTATCTTTAACTGATCCAGCAGGATTAAAATACTCAAGTTTTGCAAGTATTTTTGCTTTCAATTCATATTTTGCTTCGATATGTGTCAACTCTAGAAGTGGTGTTTTTCCAATCAGTTGATCTGCAGTTTTATATATTTTAGACATTGTTATGCCTCCTATTACATTAAAGATTTTTTATTGCGGCAAATCCTTTTTCAAGATCTGCAATTATGTCATCAATATGCTCTGTTCCAATAGACAGTCTTATTGTGCTCGGATGAATATCCTGCTCTTCAAGTTCTTCTGTGGAAAGCTGTGAATGCGTTGTTGTTGCTGGGTGAATTACGAGAGATTTAACATCTGCTACATTTGCAAGCAAACTGAATATCTCAAGAGCATCGATAAACGCGTGAGCTTCCTTTTGTCCGCCTTTTACATCAAAGGTGAATATAGAACCACCGCCATTAGGGAAATACTTTTTATATAAAGCATTCTGAGGATGATTAGGAAGAGACGGATGGTTTATTTTTGCTACTAAAGGATGCTTTGAAAGATATTCTACAACCTTTTTCGTGTTCTCTGCATGTCTTTCGAGTCTAAGTGAAAGCGTTTCAACGCCTTGAAGAAGTAAGAATGCATTAAATGGCGAAATTGCAGCTCCGGTATCTCTTAAAAGAATTGCTCTTATATATGTAACGAACGCAGCGGGGCCAACGGCATCAGCAAAAGATATTCCATGGTAGCTGGGGTTGGGTTTTGCAATAGGCGCATATCTATCAGCATTTGCCTTCCAGTCAAATTTTCCTGAGTCTACAATAACTCCGCCGAGCGTAGTTCCGTGTCCTCCAAGGAATTTCGTAGCAGAATGAACCACAATATCCACACCATGTTCAATAGGTCTAATAAGATAAGGGGTTCCGAAAGTGTTGTCTATAACAACGGGAATTCCCTTTTTATGAGCAAATTCTGTTATTGCATCTATATCAGGGATGTCGCTGCTGGGATTTCCAAGCGTTTCGATGAAAATGGCCTTTGTATTCGCTTTAACTGCGCCTTTAACTTCATCTAAATTATGGATGTCAACGAAAGTTGTTTCTACTCCGAACTGAGGAAGCGTATGCGCTAGAAGATTGTATGTTCCTCCGTAAATTGTCTTTTGAGCAACTATATTATCCCCTTTTTGAGCAAGCGCCTGAATTGTGTATGTTATTGCAGCTGCTCCGGATGCAAGCGCTAGAGCGGCTACACCGCCTTCAAGAGCCGCAACTCTTTTTTCAAGCACATCCTGAGTAGAGTTTGTTAATCTACCATATATATTACCCGCATCGGCAAGTCCAAATCTTGCAGCCGCATGAGCGGAATTGTGGAATACATACGAAGTTGTTTGATAAATGGGAACCGCTCTGGAATCTGTAGCGGGATCGGCCTGTTCCTGGCCAACATGTAACTGAAGTGTTTCAAATTTATATTTAGACATTGTATTAATCTCCTTTTCTTTTATTTTTTGTTCGTCTGTCTTTATAAATGCATATTATAGAAAAGAACATCGACACATTCGTCCAAAGCGATAATTATGACGCACAAGTATTGTTATTTGATTAATCATCTTTACCTTCCTGTTAATTATTGCACATATTTTTTTTCGAATCAACATAGTAAATCAATATGTTAATGGGATTATATCCAAATTAAACATAGTTTGTCAATAGGTTTTTGGGTGTTTTTACTTGATTTTTAAAATTTTTTTTGATAAACTTTTTTTAGACGGAGGGAAAAATATGATTTCAACTAGAGGAAGATACGCATTAAGAGTAATGATAGATATCGCCGAGAATAGTGGCGGACATTATATAAAGCTCGATGAAATAGCAAAAAGACAGAATATCTCAGAAAAATATCTCGAAAGCATTCTGGTTATTCTCACAAGAGGAGGCCTATTAAACGGACTTAGAGGAAAAGGCGGCGGATATATGCTCACAAAGTCCCCTTCTGACTACACCGTAAGAAGCATCATCGAACTTACTGAAGGTTCACTTGCAACAGTTGCATGCCTTAAGCCGGGAGCAGTCCCCTGCGAAAGACAGTCGGATTGCCGTACGATTGAAATGTGGCGAGGTCTAGACGATGTCATAGCAAAGTATCTAGATGGAATCACTTTGTATGACTTAATGGAAAAACCCATAGATTATTCTATTTAATAATATAATTAAGATAGCGAAAAAGCGATGCCGATATGACATCGCTTTTTTCAATTAAAAGAGTTTTAAGTTATTTTGCTATTACTGCCTTCTTTTCGCAGTATATGCATCTGTAAATACCTCTTTCTGGGTCTATCTCTTTGAAAATATGCTCTAACTCCTGCTCTGTTGCAGTGATGCACCTTTGCCCGATGCATCTATATTTATTATATACGAGTTTTTTACCTGCTAGTAGGTCTTCCCTCTCCCTATTTTTTGCCGCTTCGTCTAAAAGCATAAGAATAAGCGCCATTCTCATATGCTTTCCGTTAAGTGCCTGCTTAAAGTAACATGCCCTAGGATCGCTATCTATCTTTACGCTTATTTCATTTACTCTGGGAAGCGGATGAAGGATTATCATATCACGCCTAGCATTAATAAGTTTTTCCGGATTTAAGATATATGTATCTTTCAATCTGTCATACTCAGTAGGGTCTGAAAAGCGCTCTCTTTGTATTCGCGTCATGTAAAGTACATCCAGAGACGGAATTGCTTCCTCAAGAGAATGCGTTTCTACATATTCAACTCCGTTTTTCTCTAAAATCTCATATTTTACATAATTCGGAATGCGAAGTTCGTCCGGCGAAATGAGTACAGCTTTAACTGCAGTGTACCTTGAAAGCGCCGCTATTAAAGAGTGCACAGTCCTTCCATATTTAAGGTCCCCGCAAAAACCTACCGTGAGATTATCTAACCGACCTTTTTCTTTATAGATCGTTAATAGATCCGCTAGAGTTTGAGTCGGATGGCTGTGGCCACCGTCACCTGCATTAATAACCGGAATATCCGAATTCATTGCAGCGACTAACGCAGAACCCTCTTTTGGCGTTCTCATTGCAATAATGTCAGCATACAGTGATATTATTTTTACTGTATCAGCTATGCTTTCACCTTTTGCAACAGATGAAGACCTTTCCTCAGCAAATCCAATGACATTTCCCCCGAGTTCCATCATTGCCGCTTCAAAAGACAGCCTTGTCCTGGTTGATGGCTCAAAAAAGAGGGATGCAAGTTTTTTCCCCTTGCATTTATCCGAATATTTTTCGGGATGAGCCGCTATATCCATGGCCGTTGCCATTAGTGAGGCTAGCTCTTCTTTGCTTAAATCCAATATATCTACTACACTTTTCATTTTTTTATCCGTTTATCCAACTTTCATCAGATGGATTATCCCTGAATTTCAATAGTTTTTCTATATCTTCTTGCTTAATATATCCTTCTTCCGCGGCGATGGTTGCTACTTCGTCGAAGTTCGTTAGAGAAACATTCTTGATGCCGGCCTCAGCAAGCCTGTCTATGCCGCGCTTCATTCCGTATGTAAAGATGCTGACTATTCCAAGCACGTCCGCTCCATAATCACGAAGAATGTTTGCCGTTTCTATCGCGCTTCCCGCCGTTGAAATAAGGTCTTCAACTACAACTACTTTTTGCCCCTTTTCAAGTCGACCTTCTATCTGGTTCTTTCTTCCGTGATCCTTTGCACCGGACCGAACATACCCCATGGGAAGTCCTAGAATGTGTCCGGCAATAGCTGCGTGCGCTATTCCGGCAGTAGACGTTCCCATAAGCACTTCTGCCTCCGGATAGTGCTCTTTAATAAGCTGGGCCAGTCCGTTTTCTATATCGTTTCTAACTGACGGAGCGGTGAGCGTGAGTCTATTGTCGCAATAAACAGGGCTTTTTATTCCGCTTGCCCAAATAAACGGCTCGCTAGGTCTAAAGAAAACTGCCTTTATTTTTAATAAATCTTTCGCGATTATCTTTTTTAA